>JAIVHP010000187.1 GCA_020201045.1 Flavobacteriales bacterium | reverse complement strand
GGCGTTTTCCAGAAATTAATGTAGTAGCCTAGATTTGTACAACAAGAGCCGTATGATGGGAGACTATCACGTACGGTTCTGTGAGAGGCTTGGGGTGAAATTCCCCTTGCCTACTCGATGCCATATCGTTAAGAATAATTGAGAAACTTTAAGTATCGCTAGCGATTAGTGAGAGCAATTATCAGAACTTATCTTGTAAGGCAACATCCGTAGCCTGTTAAAACTTTATTCGCGGTTTAAAGAGATACCCCGATAATAGAATTTTAAGCTATAGAAATAGGAAATAAAAAATGCCGATCGATATCGATCGGCATTTTTTTGTTTTGGAGAAATATTGTCTTTCTATAGCGGATTCACCTTAACAAGTGAGCTGTGATATCGGCTTTCCAACCACTTCCCATCTACTTTCTTCCAGATAATTGTTGCAATCACCGAAAATTTGAGACGGTGCTCCCCATCTATAAAGATTTGATCAAAATCGACTACGCCATATCCCATTTTCTCCGATTTAATGGCTTCGTAGTTCGTTATCTCAGACCAGGTTTGGGCATTTCTTTTTTTCAACTCCGAAAACAATCCCTTAAACCAATTTTCCCAGCCGGATCTGTCTCGAATAATTTCACTTCCACCTTCGGGGTTAATGTCAATTATTCCGAAGTCGTCGTCGCAAATCTCTGCTAGTTTGGAAAAGTCGTGCTCACTCACACAGGTTAGCATATCTGCGGTAAGGTCAAAAAAAGGCATATCCCGCCAATTGGCAGGATATGACTCTTTAGATTTTTTGTGTATTGGATTATGCTGTTGCTGCATTAGCAGATTCTTTTGTCGATGTAATAGCGATACTGTACACTACTAATCCGAATCCAATTTTGTTCACGGCGTCGGCTATGTTGTAGAATAAATCAACATTTGTTGCTTCCCATCCAAGTCCAACGTTTAACCATCCGCCGGGCATACACATGTAACCTATTGGATATATGGCCCATCCTACCAGCACAAACCAGGCTAATGTGCGAACACCCCGCACTACAGTTGGATTGCCCGATGCATCGGCAAGTTTCTTCACTTCACCAAACCAGGCGGTGTAGAGAATGTAAACATAACCAATAGTAGAAGCTACTCCCCAGATAACGGAATGTGATGTACTTCCATCTGTAAACGCTTCTCCTATATACCCTGCAATTAGCATCCATGCTGCAGCGATAATCAGTTTCCACAGCAAACCAATTTTAGCTCCCGCTGCTTTGGTGAGCAAATAAAACTCTACACACATCAAGGGCACAGTGAGTGTCCAGTCGATGTAGCGCAGTGCCGTGGGATTCTCTCCCGTAGCAGCATAGTAATCGCGCATGTAATAGTAATGCACTGCTGCAATTGCGGTAATCAAACCACTAACCAGTAAACTGGTTTTCCATTTATCGCTTACGCGACTTCTTTCGAAAAAGAAAAATACCGAAGCGGCAAACATTGCCATGTAACCGGTAAAAAAGGTAAAAGCTACCGGATCGTCCACCGGGATTGTCATTACTTCAAGCAAAAGTGTCTTCATGATTAACAATTTTTTGGATTTAGTTAAAACAAGAACACCAAAGACAAATTATTGTTTAAGTAAAATGAATAAAAGTTAAACGAAAAGAGAATTATATCGAGGTTGTAGTTGGCTTAAATCATGTCTATTTACATTCTGAATCGTGAAAAGGGACAAATTTTTAGCAGGTTAATAGCTCCGTAAGTCACAGAATATGTGGTATTCAAATTCGGAAATAGCGTTCTTGATTAAGCAGATTGAAAGTGATTAAATCAATCTCGAACTACTGATGAGAAAGCAATGAAATTCTTTTGAAAATAAACTTTACAGAAGCGGTTTATTATAATGGCTACCATCGTATTCTTCAATGACGAAAAATGGAATTGAACTAAAAATAGTAAGGACGTTTACCTGATTTACTTCAATTTTCGGTTTAATTGGAAGTGAATCCATATATACTATATATATTAGTAAACTAAAAATATGAGTAAAAAGGTATTTGGTCGAGGTTCAACAACCAACCCTCATAATCGATTCTTTCAGGATGAGTATACCCGAGAGCACGAAGAAGGTATTGATCTACCTCCAGAAGGGGACGCTGGAAGCACCTCCTTCTTGGATGTATTCCCGAAAACGATTGTAAACCCTGTGAAAAGTCCCGACGTGGGTATGAATTATTCCCTAAATCCTTATCAGGGCTGCGAGCACGGATGCGTGTATTGCTATGCGCGAAACTCTCACCAGTATTGGGGCTACTCTGCAGGAGTAGACTTTGAGCGGAGAATCATGGTGAAAAGGAATGCCGCCGAATTGCTCATAAAGCAACTCGACAATAAAAATTGGAAACCCTTACCTATCTCCCTTTCGGGAAATACCGATTGCTACCAACCCATCGAACGAAAGTTGAAAATCACCCGCTCGCTATTGGATGTGTTTCGGCAGTACCGTCATCCCGTGGGCATCATTACCAAAAATTCATTGATAACGCGTGATTTGGATATTCTTCGGGAATTGGCATCCGACAACTTGGTGAAGGTATACTTGAGTATCACCACTCTAAACGAAGAATTACGAAGAAAAATGGAACCCCGAACAGCAACGATAGCACAGCGACTGAACACACTGGAGAAACTCTCTGCCGGAGGTATTCCCGTGGGGGTAATGATGGCACCGATTATTCCGGGGCTCAACAGCCATGAGATATTGCCACTGGTTAAAACCGTATCAGAAAGGGGAGCATTAAAAGTAGGTTACACTATGGTGCGGCTCAATGGGCAGATCGCTAAAATTTTCGAATCGTGGATTCGCGACATGTACCC
>JAIVHP010000029.1:1585-19129 GCA_020201045.1 Flavobacteriales bacterium | reverse complement strand
GTATAATTTCGCATGGTCCCGTTCCTTGCAGAACAACAGTACAAGTGTTCCCAGAAACAACAGTGGCAAAGGTTTTGGGAATTCTGTGAGGTGCATAAAAAACGCAGAGTAAAAGCATAGAAATGAGCGAAGAACAAAAGCCAAAGGAGCATTCAGACGTTTTGAGAGAGCAATTGGTGGAAGGGTTAAAGGAATCTGACCAGAGTAATACCCGACTTTTTTTAAGCGCATTTACGGCAGGGCTTGAAATTGGCTTTTCCATCCTGATCATGGGGGTACTCTACACCGTTTTAAACCCCCACTACGACGAAAATGTGCTCCACCTGATCGTCTCGCTGGGCTACCCTTTGGGGTTTATCTTTGTTATTATCGGCCGGAGCCAGCTCTTTACCGAGCAAACAGCGCTCGCTATGGTTCCAATGCTGAACGGAAATACCACCCTGAGCCAATTGCTGCGCTTGTGGTTGGTTGTTTTTATCGGGAATATCATAGGTGGCGTTTTGTTCTCCATACTTATTACCTGGATTGGGCCGGCGCGTGGCATTATCGAGCTCGATACTTTTTCTCATCTTGCCGGGGCGTTAATTGAACCGGAGTGGCATGTGATTTTGGGCAGTGCTATCCTGGCCGGGTGGATGATGGGCCTACTCGGCTGGTTGGTCACCACATCTCAGGAAACGGTGAGCCGGATCTTTATCGTTATTCTCATTACCGCCATCATTGGCGCCGCAAAGCTCCACCACTGCATTGTGGGAAGCGTTGAACTGTTTTGCGGTTTGCTCATAGGGTCGGTTAGTCCAGCCGAATACGGAATGGTTATGGTTTTTGCCGTGTTGGGAAATATCATCGGCGGAGCCATATTTGTAGGTGCCTTAAAGTTTTCCGTAGCCAATTCTTAAGCCGATGCGGGCTGGTGCTTTCCTTGAATTGACTTCACCGTGTCCATTACCGCCTTTTCGAACCAGGCTTCTATCTCTTCGGGTTTTTCTGGGCCCGTGTGCGCTTCCCAGCGAAGTTTGTAGTCTAAGACCAGCTCGCCGTTTAGTTCTCTGATTCCGGTTTCAATAAATCCGTTGTAAACCGGATGATTTTGAAGCTCGAAGTGGGTTACTCCGCGCTCTTCGTCGGGGGTTATAATCTCCTTCACATCGACTCCGTTTCGCTGCATCGTTCGCAACCTGCGGCCGCCGTCGAGTTCTTGAAATTCTACATGGCCAACGCCCCCGATGTATTTTTCGGGATGCTCTACCTTATCCATATACACTTTCCAAATTTTTTGGCGCGAAGCCGACACTGATATGTGGTAAGAAACATTCACCATTTTGTCGTGTTGTTTAGTGTGATTCAATCATATTAATGCATTCAAGCCATAAAAGTTTTGGCAATAAAAAATCAACCCATGAACACCACCGATTTCCTGGCCATGCAAACCGAGTATTCCGCAAAAACACGAGGCGCCGGAAAGGTCATAGACGCTTCTTATCCCCTTTTCAAAAATGCGCTTCAGGCCGTTTTAAAAGATTTCGATCATCCCTATTTCGGTTTGGCCGACTTCGGCGCTGCGGATGGTGGCACTTCGCTTAGCCTGATTACCCGTAGTCTGGACGAATTAAAAAGCCAGAAACCCCATTTACCGGTTCACCTGAACTATTCAGATTTACCCGAAAACGATTTCAATGCCGTAGGCCGGATGCTCAACAACACCAACGGCGCGGGAGATAGCTTTTTGGATCGCTACCAACAGCTTACGGTTTCCACTACACCTGTTTCCTTCTATCGCCCCGTGATGCCGCCCCAAACCCTTTCGCTGGGATTTTCTGCTACAGCCATGCACTGGCTCGAAAACGCACCGCGGGTAATTGAAGACCATATTCATATAGCGGCCAGCAAAGACGAAGCTGCCAAAGAAACTTACCGCGAAATGTCGCACGAAGCGCTGGTTAAAATTCTCTCGCGAAGGGCGGTAGAGATGCACCGCGGGGCACAGTTCTTACTGGTCAATTTCGGGATTAACGAAAAGGGACAATTTCTCGGAAATACCCGGGATGTCCACATGTTTAACACCTTCTACGCCAACTGGAGCAAGATGGCCAAAGAAGGGATAATTACAGCCGAAGAAGTGCGCAACACCAACTTCCCGCAGTACTACCGCTCAGCATCAGATTACGCCCAGGCCGTAAACGACCCGCGCCTTGAAGGCAAATTCGAACTTGTGAGCATCGACGACCTAACGACGGACTGCCCTTACCGGGAAGACTTTGAAGCGTCGGGAGATCGCGACACCTTTGTAAAGAACTACCCCGACACCTTGCAAACCTGGAGTTACAATGTGTTTTACTCCGGGCTCAACCCATCGCGGCCGGTGGAAGAAAGACACAAGATTGTGAAGGAGTTTTACGATCGGTTTAAATCTGACATTGCCGCCCGTGCCGAAAAACACGGGATGGATTACGTACACCACCTGGTGTTAATCAAGCGTGTTTGATTTGCTCTTCAGGAGTGCCACCACTCCTGCAATAGCGGCACCTAACATCAAAACAGAAACCGGTACGGCGGCTGTAACAATGCACTGCTGAAAGAGAGACACTGCTTTCTCTTTACCCACTGCGAGCACGGCTGCGGCGACGGCCGCCATAGAAACAGCCCAGAAAATACGACTGCGTTTATCGGGGTCTTCATTTTTACTAAACACAGAAGCAACGCTAAGCGCAATGGAGTCGCCGGTGGTGGCCATAAAGAAAAAGATAAGCGGAATGGCAACTGCTGCGGCCAGGCCGGCCCAGGGCGTTTGATCGATAATAGCGGTGAGCGCCGCCGGCATTCCATTTTCCGAAAGGCTCTGCCCTACCGCACCCCCGGAGCTTATATCCATTAAAATTCCGCTTCCGCCAATAGCCGTAAACCAAAAATTGGTAATCAGAGGAGCAACGATGCAGATGGTCAGGAAAATTTCGCGTAAGCTGCGCCCTTTCGAAATTTTGAAAATAAATATGCTCATGATTGGGCCATAACCCAAAAACCAACCCCAGAAAAAATGCGTCCAGCTATGCGTCCACCCCTCCGAGCTATCTGCAAAGGCCATCTGGAAAAACTGAGTGCTGTAAACTCCCACAGCCCCCACAGAAATATCGAGCAATTGCGAGCTGGAGACAGCCATTACAATCAGCACTCCAAACACAGCGCAAAGCGCCATATTAAAAAGACTCAATATCCGGATTCCGCGTTTTACGCCCCGCACAGCGCTAATGGTGTAAACAAGTGCCAGCAATGAAATGAGCAACAATTGTGTAGTAGTGGTATTCAGCAAAGGCGTGTACTCGGAAACGATAAAGCCCAATTGCGAACCCAGGAATCCTATCGGCCCGATAGTTCCGATTAAAACGGAAAACACAGCGGCAATATCAATTAAATACCCGAACGTTCCCTGTAAAAACCGATCGGGAACCACGCCGTGTAAAAGTGCGCAAGGGCGGTTTCGCAGAAGCGGTTTTTTGGCTACCCTTTGCAAGGGAATAATCGACAAGGTTCCAAGCGCTGTCCACGCGAGAAAGCCCCAATGCATATACGATTGCGCCAGGGCTTTTGATGTGGCTCGGGCGGGTTCGCTTTCCAGCGGAAGCGGTACCGTTTGGTAGTGGTATAGCGGTTCTGCGGCCGACCAGAAAATACCGCCCCCGGCGAGTAAGGTGCTCATAATAATGGCCAACCACGAAAAATAGCCCAATTCAGGAGTGCCAGCCCCAAGCCGTTTTTTGCCTTTCGGCGAAAGGGCTACAACAATAGTGGCAAATAGCAAGACCACCGTGAGCAACTGCCAAAAAAAGCCAAGGTGCCTAACCGACCACGAAAACCCGGCTTCCGTCGCCCGGTTAAAGCCTTCAGGAAATACCACCACCGCAACAAAAAGGGATACAATTAACGCCCCAATAAGTAGCTGCGGCCACGATTCCGAAATCTTTTGGGTAGAGCTGCGGTTCAAACCTGAAAGCGATCTAAGTGATTAAATATCCAAATCATCCGCCTCGGGCTTATTCCGAACTTGCTGATTAATTAAGAGCTTGGTGTAATGCCTGTTGCGCCTTTCCTTTTTGGCGGCAGATCGCTTGCCGCGGCGTTTGTCTACTACAATTTTGTCGAGGTTGTTTAAATCGTCTATCGCTTTAATCTGCTTTGGCGAAGTGCGTTTTGGCATTGTATCGTAGTTAGGCGGTTTTGTAGGGGTAACGCGGATTGGCCGGAAAAGTTGAAACGACAACGGGCAAACCGAAAATACTTAAAAGTGAAAACGCGAAGAGCCAAGCGCGCTTCACTAGCCAAATTTCCAGATGGCTTTCTTCTTATAAACCTAAACCAAAAACGGGGTGGCTATTCTAAAAGTTAACGTAAACGCCATATCACCCCCCAACTAAAATGATTACATTCATGGCCAAGAGATATTTACCAATTATGAAATCCATTCTAACCACCTCCGTTTTTTGCCTTCTATTTTCAACTCTTTTTGCCCAATGTCCGGAACCCGAAGTACTGGACTGGCAATTCTCTTCTTCCGATGAAGTGGAAATCACCGTAGACTTTCCGGAAGGTGCGGAAGCATACACCGTGACGTTTGTTGCACTATATGAAGATGCTGTCGGCCCCATTAACGATGCCCTTGTCTTCATCGGAGATGCTAATCCGGGCTTGCAGGTTCTGACTTTTGACCCGACCGAAATCGTTCCCACGATCATGGATCCGGAAAGATATTTTTACCAGGTTTTTTTAGAGACCGAATGCGCATCAGGCGAATCGAATACGGCTCCAACATTTTACGTCAGCCCCTGCAATGCCAGCAGCCCTTTACCATCATAGAATACCTGGCAGATGGAACTGGCTTTGCTGTCGATTTTGAATTTGAAGTGGGTGCCGACAGCGCACCAGAAACGATTGACGATATGAGTATTCTCGTCGATATTGGCCATACGTACAATGGAGATTTGAGTATGGCGCTTATAAGCCCTGCTGGGACCACCGTGCAATTGATAGAGTTTCCAAATACTTTCGGGACCAGCATGGGCATGAGCATTCTCTTTGCCGATGGCGCACCTGAACTGGATGATCCCGTTGGATTTTTCTCCCCGTTTGAACCCCTGTCGAATTTTAACGGAGAAGTAGCCAACGGCACCTGGACACTTCAAGTCAGCGATAATCTTGCCATTGATCAGGGATTTGTATTTGGCGGTTGCATCAATTTCAATACTTCTCCATGCGAAACCAGTTTTTCGGGCAAGACTTACTTCGATTTAAATTCGAATAATACGGAAGACGACGATGAGCCGGTATTCGCCAATGCTCTGATTGAAAATTCGGAAGACGAAACCGTGTTTTTTGCCAATTCGGTTGGTGAATATATTCGCTGCGCTGAAGCTGGCCCAATTTCACTTTCATTGGCAAATATCCCCAATTACTATTCGAGTTCACCCCCATCGCACGACATCAATTTAGAAACTGGCGACGCCATTTCCGATCTCAACTTTGCATTGGTGCCGGAAGGATCTGTGGTAGACCTCCACGCCGATATGTTTAGCATGGGAGCGGACCGACCCGGGTTTTACAATTCTTATTACGTGTATTGTACCAATTTGGGTAATACATGCCAGGACGATGTGGTACTCGAACTGGAACTCGACGAACTGCTCGACATTCAAGATGTGGAAGGCGGAGCAGCCAGTTTTTCCGATAATACCGCTACCGTGCAGCTCGGGACGCTCTGCCCCATGGAAAGCGTAACCGTGCAGGTGAGTCACTGGCTTTACGACACTGTGTCGTTGGGTACCGAACTGCAATCTACAGCTACGTTGCTACCCACAGATGGCGACGAAGTGGCCGAAAACAATACCAGCGCGCTTACTACCACCGTTATTGGATCGTTCGATCCCAACGACAAGCAGGTGAGCAGGGAAGTAATTGACAGCGAATTTTTAGATGAAGGAAAATATCTTACCTACCACATTCGCTTTCAGAATACCGGTACGTTTTACGCAGAACGCGTAGTGATAACCGACACCATAAGCGAACAGCTCGACTTCAACACCTTCGAATTGCTCGACGTTTCGCACGATGTTGAACTCATAAATGATGGCAATCAAATTGACTTTACCTTCGACAATATTTTTCTCCCCGACAGTGCTACCAACCCCGAAGGTAGCCAGGGTTATGTGCGATACCGGATTAAGCCCAACAGCGATTTTGGAGAAGGAGATATCATCGACAACACGGCACATATCTTTTTCGATTTTAACGAAGCGATTGTGACCAATACGGTGAGCACCGTTTTCGGTACAATTGTGGGAGTGCCTTCCATTGCGATCCAACCGGAAATTTATCCAAATCCCACATCTAAAATGCTTCACGTGGTATCGCCAGAGCTGGCAACTGCTAATCGCTACGTTGTGACAAACCTAATCGGACAGCGCTTAGAGCAAGGATCACTCAACGGCGGGTTGAATACTTTTTCCATCGATATTGAAAACTTAAGTCCGGGCATATATCTCCTTCACATCGAAGGCGAAGTGGGCTTTAAGCCGGTAAGGTGGGTGAAGCAATAATCCGTATCGCCTACTCCTAAATCGGACTTTAGCGTAGTGTACTTCATGCAATTTTATCTGGTCGTTAATTGAAGTGTCAAATCCAAAGCATTCGCCACTAATAATAGATTTGATAATCTCACGTCTTCACCATTTTCAATACGTGAAATATAGGGCCTTTTTTTCCCAACAACTTCGGCGAGTTTCTCCTGGCTCATCTTCAATTCTTTCCTTCTGTTTCTTATTGTTTCACCAAAATAATAGGAATAGGCACTTTCACGGAATTTCTCCCGACTTTCTGATCCCTTTTTTCCGTAACGCTCCGTCAGGATGTCATTTGCTTTATGGGTTTTCATAGTTCATTGTTTTTTAAGTACTCTTCTAAAATTTTCTCGGCTTCCTTTATGGCTTTTAAATAACCTTTGTTCGATTTTTTGATAAATCCTTTCAAGCAGACAGCTTTGGTACATTCCGAAAAGTTTAATTGGTAAATGGCAAAAATTATTACTCGATATTCATTTCCTGCTTTAATCCGTAGTTCATAAAATTTTGTGTTTGTCAATTTCTTTACAAAATTGGAGTGAACAACTTTGACTTCTTCCAAAATCACAACAAGCTGAAAGAATTTATTCGAAACCCTTTTTCCTTGCTTGTCTACAAAGTCCAAACAGTATTCTGAAATGACAATCTCTCTCCCTCTATAAATGTAACGAATTCGTTACATAAGCACAATGGCTTTTGTCCGATTTCTCTGGTTGCTGTGATGTTAAGCATGAAGTACAACGAATAAGTAAAGATGCAAAGGGATGTTTCCCCCCCGTATTACTCTCGCGAAACAGCACTGTTGAATAAATTTATGGTGTGGTTAGTTTCGTACTGATGCCTTTTTACAGTCTCGATTAGGTGCACCGGATTTTTTCGCTTCTTCGGTGTGCTGTAGCGAAAATTCATATTATCGTCGACAGGGCTGCTGATTTCGGCAGAAATATAGGATGGTCCATAGTAAGTGTCTCCCGGTTTTAGCGTAAATCTTGAATACTTATTTTGGTGAATCAAAACAATATCCAATTTGTATGCGCAATGGTTTATAATCCTGACAGTGTTGGTGTGTATTGATGCGCATTCAATAATTTCGGGCGCTCTCTTCTCCTTTTCGGGAATTTGCTTTTTATCCGGTTGGGTTTTCTTTTTGGGAATTCGATTAGGATAGGGGTTTTTTGGCGTTTTCTCGGGTCTTTTATGGGGCTCGGGAACCGGGAAGTCGGGTTGAATCACCTTGGAGGGATCATAATTATAATCGTCTTCCTTTTCTTTGGTTATCACCCCATCTTCAGAAAACCAGGTATATCCCTTGTACCATTGAATACCGCCATCGGGTTGATCTGTATATGTGGCAGTTTTAACGCTTCCGCTATTGTAATGCGTGTAAGCAACGGTCGCTATTCCCGCTACCCGTCGAATGGGCTTTTCGTAAATCAGTTTGCCGCTCTTGTTGTAAGCCTTTGACGATCCGAATCGATTTTCATCCAGGATCGAAAGTGTAGATACTTTTCCATTTTCATGATAGTGCACATGAAGGGTATCGCTTTCGGCGAAAGCCACAATGCTCAAAAGTGATGTAAAAATGACAAAAACATATCTCATATCCCTGCACGTTCAAATCGTGTGCCGAGATTCCATATCGCTCACAATGCAAGCACATTGGCTCTTTTCAAAATCCAATTAGATACTGCCCCAAACGCGATGTAAATTGGAAAAGCATTTACAAGGCTTAAGCGAGCGCATTAAAACACCTTCATTTTTTCTTAAATGCACCGGCCAGTATGAGCGTCATAAATACAATTGCGACAATAAATAGAACCCACCAAATCATAAGCTATAATAATATGCCGAATTAGCTGTCAACATTAAATTGGACTCCTTTTAAGCGCTTTCCCGAATTCTCCCAAAAGATAGTGCATGTAATGATAATGGCATCTTGAAAATACGGTGAAAGGCCCCTACACTTGATTTCCAATGTATTAAAAAATGTAAGATGAATCCAAATCTCAATAAGGAATTCTAATCAGTTGATTCTGAACGTTCAGAACAACCATGTCATCTGGAATTTCACCTTCAATTTTTTGCTGCGGATACAGGTGATATAGCGCTTTCATTTTTGCTTTAATCTCAATATCATTTTCTTCGGCATCGTACAAAATCCAATACGGAATAAACGCCCAATCCATATCATCAACTTTTCCAATGGTCTCGGCACTTTCAGTATCGCCGGAGAGATATATTTTCTTCCCATGCCAGGTAATGAGATAGGAATAGTGATTAAATGAAAACCGGTGTTTGGTTTTAAATGCTTCAAAATCAAAATCTGGAATGGTTTCGCTGCGCTTTTCCAGTTTAGAAATATTCCACGGAGTGAATTTTTCACCATTCTTTGCTTTTAAGACCCGCTTGGTATGTTTTCTCGAATAATGGTCGCCGTGTTTATGCGTAAAAATAAAAATCGCGTCTTCTTTAATGCTGTCCAATTGCGCTTCATCGTATTCCATATAACCGAAAGCACCTGATTTATAGGGGAAATCCACGTATACGTTTAATTCACCATCTGTGAGATAAAGGCCGCAATTGCCGATAAACCTGACCGTGATTTCATTGGGTTGGCCAAAGCCAAGGTTTGAAGTAACTACTAAAGCGAATACGAAGCATATTTTTCTGCCAACATATTTCATTGAGTGGATTTTGGAAATTTTGCAATCTAAAGACCAGGTGAATATAAGTATGATAGAAGAATTTACCAATTGCCATTATTCTCGTGAGCCTTAGAACTGATGAAGCACAGGTATGCTTTTGGAGATATATACGGATAATTACTTCAACACAAGTTTTTCGACTAAAGCATCGCTGCCGTCTCTGATTTCCAAAAAGTACAACCCTGATGGTTGATCTAATTCCAAGCGGTGCTCAAGTGTTTCTCCCGGACTGCACGAAATCTTTTCGGAATGCAGAACTTCACCAAGTACGTTTCTAAAAGTAATTTGAAGAATACGCTGTGATGGAGTGTATTCCAATCGGACATCCCCTTCTGTGGGATTTGGATATACGGAGAACCCCTTTTGCACTTCTGTAGATTGGTCTGTACTTAAAACTGTACATGCTTCGATATGGCTCACATCATATCGGGCTACGTAGCTTGGGTAGGCCATGTATAGGGTGTCGTTTTTTATGGCCATGTCGCGCACTTCGTTCTTGAGTAGTACTGTGGATAAAAGCCCATTTTGATCGACACTGCAAGCATCGATAATCCGTAGTTCACTATTAGTCAAAACGTACAGAATACCTTTATAAAACAAGTGATTCATGGAGGGATTGAAGTTGATGTTCATAAAAGAATCTGATGTCGTTTCTACCGAAACCGTGGAACCATCCAATGCTATTTGGCCATAACATTGGACTGAACGAAAGTGACAAATTGGACGACCCGATTCACAACTAATTCCCATACCACAAAAATCTTCTAATACTCCAGCATCTTCGATTAGCTCGGGTGTAGGTGTGGTGCTATCATAGAAGCGTAAATTATCATTCACAAAAAATGGCAAAGCATATAAAAATCCTTCGCGATAGGCATCAAAATGGTCATACAGAAAGACGTAAGAGATCGCGTCTAAATCTTCGAGATCGTATATTTTACTGAGATCACCTCCAGATGACCCGTCGAATGTGTTAAAAAATAATCTATTATCAAATAGCTCATACCTCTCCGGATCGCCAGCATCTGGACCTAGTATCACCTCGAGCTGAGAAAGTTCGGAGTCATCTTCAATGTGGTAAAGTATAGTTTGATTGAGCCCAAGAATTGATCCGTCCAGAAAGAACCTTTCCATCACTTTTATTTGGTGTTCGGGATCCAGGTAAAATGTGCGCAGGGGGACTGTGGGGTCAATAGGTTCCGAACCTGGCACATTCACCACATATACAGAATCGCTCCCTTGAGCAAAAATGTAACCGTTACTGCTTACTTCTACATCTCTAATTGCGTCTGCAGCGACCATGTGGTGGGTTTGGGTGTATTCCATCCCTTCGGGCTGATCGAAAATTCGAAATCCATTTTCCATCTCTAACAGACCAATCTGGGTTTGGCTTCCTGCAATACTCGATAGGTGCTCGTTTTCTACTGACACACTCTGCTGCTCTACCACATTGTAATCACCCAGACTGAAAATGCGCAAAAAATCATTTGAAGCGATAAAGAATTCCGATCCGCGCATGAAAGTCGGCGGGTTGCCTCCAGCACCCAGCCCACTAATTTCCATATCGTTCAATAGTGCCGGACTACCTTCTATCGAAAAATCAAAAAATCTCAACTCTTCAAAAAAGGGGTAGGTAGTGGGTGGCCCTACCTTGATCACCGCCAGGGTATCATTTACGTCGGCGTGGAAGTAGGTGTTTTGCGCGGTGCCTTGCACCTGATCGACAAACACCAGATCGCCACCCGAAAATGCGTATCGTTTTAGTGCGTTATTTCCCGTTAGATAAACGTAAGAAGGCGTTGTTTCAACACCCTTAAGTCCCGATCCGGCGATATCGGTAACTGATGTGGGATTGGCTACGTCAGTTATATTGAGCACCTGTAATCCAGATTCATTTTCGTCGACTACGAAAAGGTAGTCGTCCTTGAGGTCGACATCAACAAATTTTGCGCCCGTCATTTCCAGTAAAATTTGCGGTTCGCCGGGATTTTGAATATTTGACAGGTCTATGGAGAACACGCGATTGTGTTGGGCGACGAAGAGTACAGTATCCCCGGCAACCAAATAGGTTTCGCCCCCGAAATAGGGCAGATAAACCAGGCTTACAACTTCCGGGTTTTGCGCAGCTAAGCTATAGATAGACAAACCGTAATCCGAAACAGCTATAAAATGATCGTCGTAAAAAAGACCATCTTCAAAAACTCCTTTCACTAAGGGAGCGTCGACAAATTCGGGTACTTGGGCAAGCCCATTTTTCGCTCCACAAAGTGCAAAGATGAAAATGAGAACAGGTAAAAATTTCTTCATAGCGATCAGATAAAACGTGTTTTTGCAATTTACAAGAAAACGTAAGGGTATCTTCAGCGATTCATTTAAAGGTCGCTTTGAATTGATATTCGGGAGGAAGTAGATCGGATGTTCGTTGAGTAAAAAACAGCAATTCTTTAAAAGAACAGATTATTCACCCACTCCGACTTCTGCTTCGTTTTTGATGTGATTCAATACCCGCAGGTGGATGCGGTGGAGGATAAAATCGGTCCACAGCTTCCAGTAGCCTACCGGCCAAATGTCGTTTGTGTACCAGGTAGTGCCGGTCAGTAGCGTTCGGCCGTTGGGTAAAGTGGTAAGTTTAAACTCTCCCTTGTGGCTTTGAAAGTAGCCGTCCAGGTGAGTTGCATCTAGCTGATCTCCAAAGCTCCACTCCACCATTGGCGGGGGCTGATCGAGTACAGAAAAAGCGAGTCGGTTCGGTTCGTCCCAAACCGTAATGGGCTCAACAAAAGGCCCTGTGGTAAAATTGCATTCGCGTATGGCTCCCACCCCGGTTCCCGAAATTTCGGAATGCGTGGGATATGCAATTCCGGTTTTGAATAGCCAATCTTTAGGCTCGTCTATAGCGCTAAAAGCCACTAGCTCAGTCCAAACTTCCGATTTATTTGCATCTACTTCGATAGATGTAACTACCTGGAGCATTGGTGGTGCTTCGGTATTTTGGTGCTCTTCGTTGCTCAAGAGTACAAGTACAAGAAGCGGGGCAGTGCAAACCTGCAGGGTAGAAACAGGCCGCTTGCGAACTAAGAAATAACCCAATACAGCTCCCATCGCCGCAAGCAACATCCCAATAGGAAAAGCCATTACAAGACAAATAATGCCTTCAAAGGCTATCAAAAACAAAAGCGCACAACATATTGCCAGGGATGCCAATGCAACTGATATAGCTTCGGAAAGCGAAATCTGCCGGTTGTTACCGAAAATAATAACTGCTGCAAAACCAGATACAAACGGGATGCCCACGAAAATGCTCCAGCCGTATTCGCCCATTAAATCTATAAGCAAGGCAGTTAACCCCATAGCGATCCCTCCGGTAATACCAACAGCAGCAAGGGCGCTGCCCATTTTGCTGGCGGGCAGAAATTTCGATCTTTTTGCCAGGTTTCCGTCAGAAGAAATTCTTTCGGGAACTGCAGAAAGCACCGCAAAAAACAGGATATTGATAAAAGGCAGGAAAAAGGCTACGACCAGCCACCCTGGAAGCGCTGCGCTGCGCAGTCTTTTAAGCGTAAGCGCCGTGCCAAACCAAATAAAAGGGAGGCTAAGCAAAAGCAGAAGCACATAAAATTGAATATCGTAGCTTTGAAAAGAGCGAGATGCCGGGTCGAATTGTCCCCAATATTCGGTCACAAACCACTTTCGTCCGGAGGCCATAGCGAGCAAGCGGTCTAAATTGTACTTGAGCGCAAAAAGCGCTATTCCCCAAATGATGTAATCGCGGCGCCCAATCTGGCCGGAAACTCTGGTGATATCATTGATTTCCATGGGGTGTCGGCAACTTTTAAAATTTGAAAGTATCCCTTTCTAGGTAGCGCGATGCTGTAATTCTATTCTTTCACTAGCTTACTCGCATAAATAAGCCGATCAGCAGTAATCTGCACCACGTACATCCCATTTTGCAGGGCCGCCACATCCAGCTGATAAGGCACTCCACCAGGGTTGGAGTTGATACTCTTTTGAAGGATTATTTTGCCGGTAAGGTCGAGAACCGAAACCTCCATCGAATGGTTTCCGTTTTCCGGAAGGACAATTTGAACCAGTTCGGTGCCTGGGTTCGGGAATATCTCAAGGTGATGAATGCGCTCCTGCTCTTGTGTAGAAAGAATCGAACATGGCGCACCGCAACTACCGAAGCAAACCGTATCGAGAACCAAGGGGCTATCGGGCATAATCACATAGCGGCTCAGAGATGACAGGGCACCTGAGATGCCGCAGTCGTCATTAACCAGTTCGGGAGTGCCCGTTCCATTATAAAATTTGTAGGTAATGTTCATATTTGATGGAACCATTGCCTCGTAAGTGTAAATACCTTGTGGGCTGAGCTCCATAGGTTCGGGTATGAAGTAATTAAAAGTCCCGGCGACAAGAATACCTTCGGGGACGACGTCGAAGTTTGATGGGTTTAGGCTTACTGTTAAAGGGTTTAAACCACTCGTGTTGCTTACGCTCCCCTTGCGCATGAAGACGGCAGATTGAAAAATATTATCAATCGCGTTCGCTATAGCAAACTTGATGTGATAAGTTTGGCCGGTTACCATAGGTGCAAATGCAGTGAACATATGGGTATGTCCAGGAGTGGATATACTATTGTTCAACGGTGGACTGTTAGCCATGAAATAGATTGAATCTTCTTGAAAATTCGGGTTCACTTCAAGACAAGGTTCATTATTGCCTTGAGATCCAGAACCCGAGTTTACAGTATTTACCCCAATTGGTATATCCGTCGCCGGTATCACCGCAATATTGACGGCATCGTTCAGAAATGGACCTTCTAAGCCAGGCCCGCTTACAAAAAGTCCGAAAACATCATTGAATTGAGAACAAGTATAAAATGGGTATTCTTCGCTAGCGAAAATATAGTCAATGAGAAAGGTGTCAGATGGAGCAACTACGTCGAATTCGATAATTGCGCAATTATTCACATTCATTCCACCCGCAATAGCCGAAAGGTCCGGATCTCCTTGAAAATTTTCAGTTTGAGATATAGGTATATCCAGCAAGTGTTCGATTCCATTTGTGGCTAACACAGCCCCTTCGGAAATCGGAAAGGCTGAATTAATTATTTCAAAGGTACCGTAGTGATTACTGGCTGCATCTTCTACGGGGTTGCCATTGTATGTGATATTTGTTGCGGTGAGATCGCCGCCGAGTAGAACATCATTTACAAGCGTTTCCACATTTACACTGTCATGCACCTGAATCTGACCGCTGGCTAGAAAAGGCGCAGTGAGCATTAAAACGCTTAGAAAAGCGCTGAATATTATTGAATTTAAAGCGATTGATTTCACCATCTGAATTGTTTCTTTCGGTGCTAAAAGTAGCATTTTTAACAAATATTCAGCTTTTGTTAAAACCTTTCGGACCTAAATAAAACTGATTTAATATCTAAGCGATTCGAGCTTTAAAATGATTCCCTTCAACCCTTTTACAACTTTTTGATTTATGGTAGCCAGCTGTCGTTTATATTATCAAACGGTAGCTTATCCACAGGTTTTTGCGCTCTATAAATCAACGGTTCCCCCTACTCCCCTACTTCATAATCCGTTAAAACCCGGGCATAAACGGTATCGTTTGTGGAAGTAGATGTGGTATAGTGAGAAACGAGACCTACATCTTTTTTGTAGGTATACCAATCGATGAAGAACCCGTTAAAACCTGGACTGTAGTAGCGCTTCAGTTCAATGATCGAATCGTTTTGGCTGTCTACCGTTTTATTGAGAACAACCACAAATGGCCCCAGATAATCAAACCGCGGATCGCTAAATTCAGTTTCCAGCGTATCTCCAACGTTTTCGCTCAAAAAGGGATATAACTCATAAGACTCGGGCGCCTGTGATTTAAAATCCACCCGGGAATATCTATAAATCGGTTCGCCGTTAAAGAATGGAACCATTACGGTATCTGAATAACCTTCTTCTGGATTTTCGTTTGCTATTTCCCCATTGGTAATATACGCGTGTGGCAAATAATCTGGACTCACTTCATCGGTGGTTTCAGACGTATCGATACCGGTAAGTGTATAAGTTCCATCTATCCACTCGTAAGCCATATCATATTCGGTGTAAGTCCACCACGAACCAGGAAAAACTGGAAAATATGAACCGGGATTAACAACTTCGACCATCGCATCACCGCCACCCTCATCGCCGCCTGCGGTCGGATTGCTTGTGTTGTCATCCTTTTCGCATCCAAGGGAAATCAAAACGATTGCTAAGAATAAAGTCAGTTTTTTCATAACAGGTATAATATTAAGAATTTTCTCAGACTTCCCGTTGATACCGATCTTCACACCGCGTTTTCCAAAAACTCAAATTTGCGACAAGAATTTTGAAAACACTTCTTTGTGGCGTTCGAGATCGAGATCGGGAGAAACCGAAACACGGGCAATATAGTCTTTGTCTGATTCTTTGGTTGTGCCCTGTGTAGAAGTTGCGGGAATGGTCCAGTAGCAGCCTTTTAGTTGGCCGTAGCTCACGCAATATTTGCTGTCGCCAGGAATTTCGCTGATCATTAAATGAATAAGTTTTTCATTCAAAGCTCGTTTGTAAGCTTCCCTTTCTTCGTCGGTATCGCCTTTTGTAGGAAGGTCGAGCGAAAATACGGAGGGCGTAAAACCTTGTTCGGCCAGCTCTTCGGAAACAAAATTGATTTTTGCTGTGGGCAGAACTTTCTCGATGTAATTCACAAACTCCCGCGTGTTTTGGTAGGCGTCGTGGATCCGCTGGTTCATCGATGGCAATTGCCCGGCTAGTATTTCAACTTGAAGAGCCGTAGCTTCATTGTCGCAAAGGCGCATGTGCTTGCCGATCACTTCCATCAATGCAGCTGCTTCTTCATTCGCCACGCAATAGCCCGCCGTGCACTTCCCACCGCTGGGAAATTTAGATCCACTCACGTAAGAAATTGTCTTTATCGATGAGAGTATTCCCTGTTCGCCCAAAAATTGTACGTTCGGACAAAATGTTTGGTCGAGTATAAAAACGGGATCGATAGCCGGTTCGCCAGCCGGTGTTTCTCGCTTTCGGCTTAAAACTTCTCTTAATTTCTCCAAATTAGGTACTTCAACCCGCGGATTGGTCGGAATTTCGGCAATGATGTAGGGCACCGCATCTTCTTCGGCCACCCGATTCAGAACGCGATCGGTGCTTTGAACCATGTCGTTATCGCCATCGACCGGCAGGTCTAAAATTTCTACATTTTCCACGCAGGCAGCCACGCGGCGTGCCTGATCGTTTGTCCCTCCGTAACAATTAGGCGGAACAATAATTTTAATGGCCTTTCCGGGATGGTTTGCCAGCGCATGGTCGATGAGTCCCATCATAATGGCGTATTGAACAGACAGCCCCGAAGAACCTAGCAAAGCCTTTGTTTCTGTGGCCGTTATGGAAGCGATAGATTCCAGAACACTGGCCTTGTTGGCTTCCAGGTTGGTTTCTCCCGGCTGCGAAGGGGTTTCGCCCGCCAGCTGCTGCAGGGCAGAAAGACAATTGGATGGAGTCATGGCTATGGTCTCTCGCCTTCGCACGTGCTGTATTGCCGGGATGTAGGTTTTATCCACTTTATCGCTCACGGCAAGTATGCTTCCCAGTGGTGCGTGGAGCCCGATAAAAAAATCAATATTCGGATTGATCTCAACGCTGCCCATGTCGGAATTCTCGGAAATAAATACGCTGCTGCCTTCAAAAGCGGGGACATCTTCAGCGCTTTCCACACGCTTAATCTCAAAATTATACCCGTACACCCGCTTAAGTTCATCCGAGTCGAAAGAATCGGATAAATTACCGGAATGTAAGATCTGTGTTGGCTTCTCATCGAACAAGTTCTTTCTTAAAACAGCCAAAATTGGAATAGTACGAGACGAAAAACTAATTACATTTTCGACAGGAAGGTTGTTCAATTTGGCGATGGTCCATTCGAGCACAGAAGACAAGGGGTGCCCCAGACGAATGTAGTCGTAGGCTGTAGGCAGTTGATTCAGTGCCAGTGGGTCTGCATTGCCAGCTTCAAACAACTCTTCGAACTGATCGAGAAATTCCGTTTTGGCCAAATCTTCATTGTAAATATCGAGTCGGTGGGTGGTAAGTTCAATCCAATCCTTGGGGATATGTCCGATAATATCTTTGATGTAGTGCAGCACTTTATTGTCTTTCATAAATTTCAATTTCAACTTCGGCGTGCAAAGG
>JAIVHP010000029.1:0-1535 GCA_020201045.1 Flavobacteriales bacterium | reverse complement strand
GAGCTAAGCCACATTTCGAAGAGTTTTCCGGGGGTAAGGTCGGTTTGCTCGAATAATCGGTTCTTGAAAATTTGGATAAATTTCGCATTCGTTCGGGTGCTTTGGAATGTGAACCGGCGAGGGTGAAAAAGGTTTTTTATTCGGGGTTTGGGTTCTCAATTTACTACAAAGGAGAAGCCCATCATCCCGGTCTTACTCTGCAGGCTCATAAGATGAAGCCAGTTCTTGCTGCGGCGTAATATCTTTCCCGAAAAAAGCCTTGGCGTCTTCGAGCACCAGATAGAGGCAGGGTACAATTACCAGGATAATCGCCGTGGCAAATACAATTCCAAAGCCAAGCGAAATGGCCATGGGAATGATGTAGAAAGCCTGGCTTGAGCGTTCCAGAATTATCGGAGTCAGTCCGCCGAAGGTGGTTAGCGTCGTCAGAATAATTGGATTTTAAATTGAAAAACCTAATTCTATGGTTTTTGATTAAATGTAATAATCCCCATTTTAACGAGTCGCCCGTTTGTTTTCTCAGGCATTGTCGGCAACCGGTGTATTTTTTATTTGGTTGATGTCTTGCCGTCCGAGTAATCAGCCATCAATTCGACTTTTTGAGTCTTTTAATATGTCAGATTCGGAGTCATTCGTGAATCCTGATTTTTCTGCTTTCTCAAGCTTTAGCCCGATCCAGTCGATCTGACTTTGCTGTTTTCGAGCTTGTCGGATCAAGTCGTTTACAAGTTCACTCTTGCTTGTGTATTCTTTGCTGTCGAGTTGACTTTTAAGCCAATTGTCATTTGGCTCAGTGAATGAAATGCTTTGTCTTGGCATATTTATATTTTGATGAAAATATACACCATATACGCACCCTTTCAAAGCGTATTTGGTTGTCAACGTCTCCGGCTATGAGTAGTTGCGTGGTTTAGCACGTAACTTTGCAAGTATACACCAAGCTGAAAAACCGCAAGGGTTTTCAGAAGTAGGCAAGAACAAGCAATTACTTATAGCCATTGTTGCACCGGATCCGTCAACAGAGTATTCAGTCCTGGCCTATCGGCGGGCCGAATACTTAGTTATTAAATATTTTCTCAAACGCATCATAAACAGCAATATGTAAAGCGTCTCCGTGTGTTTTATCCTCTAAAAACTTGTAAAACAAATTTGTATTCTGTTTTTGGTTTTTCTTGAGCTTATCATACAACTCCTTTGCTGTCCGTTCCATTACTTCTCCCTCTTTGCCACCAGCTATGTAAATCGATTTTTTCGAATTATACGTTTTAGGGTTTTCGTCTAACAGTTTTTCATCATCCCACCATAAACTTGGGCTAACGATAATATAATTATCAAAGAGTTCAGGGTTTTTGAATAATATTTCTGTTGCCAATAATCCTCCCAATGATTGTCCTATAATTGTTTTCAATCCCGTTGTTCGGAATTCGGAATTTATAAAGGATTGAAGTTCTTTTTCTAAAAATGAAATGAATTTATCCGATTTTCCAGATGTAGGAAATTCTTTTTGGTCAAGTTTGTTTTGAGAGGGATAAGTG
>JAIVHP010000028.1 GCA_020201045.1 Flavobacteriales bacterium | reverse complement strand
AGCTTAATTGGCAAATTCCCGTCGCTGGGGAAGGCTATGGCCAAAAGCTATCACACTTTTTTATGTATGAGTTGAAAAGATTCATACATCAATTAGCTGGTTTACCGAAGGCAGGCTCAATACGCTTGCTCTTGCTGATTACTCTTGCTCAATACTCTTTCTCTTGCTGAATACTCTTTCTCTTGCTGAATACTCTTGCTCTTGCTCAAATGTCCTCCCCCTAACCCGCCGGCTGCCGCTCTGGCTCGTGCTTAGGCGGGCAGGCCCCTTCTTTTACATCCTCCCCCTAACCCCCTCATGCCTTAGGCAGACAGGTCCAAAGGGGGAATGTCCAGTATTGGAAGGTAGGAGCGAGACTATCCAATCGTGGTTGAATTCAGGGATCCAAAGCCTATCTATTGAACTCACGGCCATTTTTCACTTTTCACTTTCAACTTTTCACTTCAGTTCCCGCAAACACACTCGATCACCATCTTGCTCTTGCCTGCCGGCGAGGCAGGCTCTTGCACTTGCACTTGCCTGCCTGCCGGCGAGGCAGGCTCAATACGCTTGCTCTTGCTGAACACCTCAATTCAAACGTTTCTATTGGTGGAATAACAACAGGATCGCTGCAGTAGCGATTTACCAAGCTTCGCCATCATCTGCGTCGAGAATAAGCAACGCTTCCGAAAGTTCGCCCATGGCTTTAATATCGTTCTTTTTACGCGCCAGTACGCCACCTTCTCTGTACACTTCAATGGCTTCGTCAACTTTATTGGCAGCTTCGAGCAGCTTGCCTAGCTGGTAGTAAGTAGGCAGGTATTCCGGATCGTCCTGAATAATTTTTTTAAAAATGCGAATAGCCTTCTTCGGCTTGTTATCCTTTTTGAACTCCAGCGCGGCGGCGTAATTCAAAAAGGTATCGTCTGGGTTTTTTTCGAGCATCTCAGCAATTAAGTCCAGTCGGTATTTGCTCATATTATGCCTTTTTTGTTTGTGAATCCACAGATGGAGACGGATTCCAAATTTAAGTCTATTCCACGGGTTCTCATAGTCCAAAACCGCCCGGATAGGAGTGAAGTTATCAACGATTTTAATAACAAAATCTGATGAAATTACTCCTGGGTGGCTTTTTCGACATGGTAGAAAATGGCCTGAAGGTCGGCAACGGGATGAAACCACTTAATGTTTTCCACGCTCCGCAACCACGTGAGTTGCCTTTTGGCATAGCGCCGTGTATTGCGCTTAATAAGATTTATGGCCGTTTCTCTCGACCTTTCTCCTTCAAAATACGGAAACATCTCCCGGTAGCCAACGGTCTGCAAGGCCTGCGTTTCACTGTATTGGACTAAGCTTCTAACTTCTTCTTCCAGGCCTTCTGCAATCATCTGATCAACGCGCGCATCAATTCTGCTGTATAGCTCTTCGCGCGGAATGTTCAGGGCGATGTAGATAGGGGAAAAATTACGCGGGGTCGGAGCCTTTCGATTTGCTTTTTCGCCTCCCAACTCCGCAATTTCAATGGCGCGGATAAGGCGCACGTGGTTCTTTTCGTCTATCGCGCGGTATTTTTCCTTATCGGTTTTTCTGAGCCGGTGCTGAAGGGCTTTCAGGCCGTTCTTTTCAAAGTAATCTTCAATTTCCTTTCTCAGGTTTTCGTCTGATGGCAATTCATCGAGCCCTTCCATTGCGGCCTTGATGTAGAGCCCGGAGCCTCCCGCGATAATGGGGAGCTTATTTTTTGCAAACAAGTCATCGATAACACGGAGCGCATCTGCTTCAAAATTACCTGCGGTATATGAATCCCCGACCGAAAGACTATCGATAAAGTGGTGTGGAATACCGTCCATCTCCTCGGCGGACGGCTTAGCTGTCCCGATATTCATTCCCCTGAAAAACTGTCGTGAATCGGCCGAAATGATTTCTCCGTTGTACTTTTTAGCCAGGCGTACGCTAAGTTCGGTTTTGCCCACCGCGGTAGGGCCGCAAACAACCAGAACTTGTTTTTTCGCCAAAACGGTACATTTTAAAGGTCGGGATAGTCGTCAAGCGACTCAAATTCACTGCCGTCTCCAAATTCGTCGTCGTAATCATCATCGTCGCCGTACGAATCGAAGTCGCTCATGTCCATTTCGGGCTCTGCGTTCTCATTTGGCGGGTTTCCCACGGCGAGAACAACCTTTGGTAGGTCTCCGGCTTCTTCGGTTTTCAAAACCGCAACGAGTTCAACGTAGTATATCCACATCCGAAGGAAGTCGTATACAAAGAGCATTTTATCGCCCTTCTCCATTACCATCTCATTGAGTTTTGTGTCGCTCATGGCCTTTACGGATTCCTGACCTGGTTCAGCCATGTCCATAAGGGCAATTTCTTCGCCCTTATCCCAGTCTTCATTGCTCATAAAGAATGACGCCATTTCAAGGCCTGAGTACCCCAACGCTTTGATAATCATCTCGTGAAAATCCATAAAGCTCGCCGATGCATCAATCTCGATATCGCGGAGAATATCTTCACTGTGGTCCAGTAGAATTCTGAATCTGTAAACTGTCATAAATTTATCTTAGTGCAAAATTAACCATTCACTTCGGGATAAAAAGAAAGGCCGCTCATTTGAGCGGCCTAATCACAGATTACGGATAATTTAACATAATTGACCCGCAAAAGAATCAATCTTGTTTGCGCATTAGAACACAAAAAGCGGGATGCCCTGTCGATCCACTCTTTTTTGCTGTTATGCTTCCAGTGCGTCTTTCACAATTTGGCGCAAATGCACCTTGTGGGCTTTAGATATCGTATTTCCACCCGGGTTTGATCGGGCCATGCCATCTATTCGCTTTAATTCGTACAGCGCCATAGATCGGGAAACGTGGTCGTACTTTTCACTTTTCAGCGCACTTGCCAGTCTTTTGGTGTACTCTATTTGAAGGTTTTGACGCATAGAGCTAACGCTACCTTTAATGTCGGCTTCAAATACGGCATCGGTTAGTTCGGTCATGTATTCATCAAGGCTGTATTCGTTGCCGTAAAGTTCGGTGTCGGTGAGCCGCTGAAGTGTATTTGGGTTCAACAAATGTGAAAAACACGCTTTTTGAAAATTGAGGATGCGCGCGTGAATTTTCGGGTCTTCACCGTTGTATGGCTGACTAAAGCCTCGCCTTTGTGGTTGTAAGTGGCGGTAAACTTCTTCGGAAACAACAAAAGCATCTGGATCAAAAGCGTGTTTGGCCAGTGCATCCATTGCGGCCTTTTGTCTTTCTTCAGAAACCGCTGTAAATGGGGGCGTGGTGTTTCCTTCCTGACCGGCAACGGCTCGGTTTATATGCACTCCGCCAATTTGCTTGGTAAATACCGAAAGTTGCCTGAAGTGCTCTCCGGTTAAAATAAGGTATGCTTGCCGGAGTTCTTCAAAAGACTCACCATCTGTTTTATACTTGGTGGTGAGCTCGGGAAGAAGTTCGTTAACCAATTCTACACGCGCTTTACCGTAAGCTACCGGGTCGGCCGACAAGTCGTAAATATTGATGTCGGGATCAATCCCTTTTCCGGGGCTTCTCCGGTCGTCGCCATCGTTTCCGTATGCCAAATCGGGCTCCGAAGATCTGGAAAGAATTTTCTCAATTCTTTCGGCTTCTGCATCGGCATCGTCTAAAGAAGGGGAGTAGCCGAACTCTATCACCCACATGTCATAGGGTCCCGGATCTTCGTCGTAGTACTTCGTAGCGAGCTCGGGAGTTTTTGCGTAGTTCACGGCGGGGTATTCCATCACCGAATTACACAAGCCCCGCTCTGCAACTATGGCGGAGTCTTGAATTTCTTCAAAGCTCAACATGGTGCTTGCGCGCATGTTGTGCGTAAGTCCCAGGGTGTGCCCAATTTCGTGCAGAATTAACCGTCCAAGTGTTTCGCGAACGAATTTTTCTTCGGCTGCTTCTTCCAGGTTTTGGACGCGCATGGCGGCCAAACCAAAATTCAGGTTGTGGTTCATCACCGCTCCGGCACTGCAGATGTGGTTTTCTTCTTCGGGGCGATGCTCGTGTTTTTCTTCTTCGGTAAAATCCATGTATCCCGCTTTCTCGAAAACTTCCTTTGCATAAAGCCTTCGGGCTACAGCCGAAAACTCGAGCATTACATCTGCCCCAAGAATTTGGCCGGTGCGCGGATTTACAAAACTCGGTCCGTAACCACCAAAGGGAGGCCTTGGAGATGATGTCCATCTGAGAACGTTGTAGCGTATATCGCCGGCATCCCACGATGCTGTATCGGGCTGTTCCTTAATGACCAGTGCGTTTTTAAAACCCGCTTTCTCAAATGCCAGATTCCACCTTTCACCAGCTTCCTTTATAATGGGTCTGAATTCGGTAGGGGTGGTGTTTTCAATCCAAAAAGTGATGGGGTCTACCGGTTCGCTCAGGGCGGCGTCTTTGTCTTTTTTCACCAGGTGCCACCTGTTAATCATATCGAGGTATGGGGTTATTTCAAGGGAGGTCATATCATTTACCGAAGTCATAAAATACCCGATGCGCGCATCGTCTCTTCTCGGCACAAAGTCGTTTTCGGGCACTTCGATTAAACTGTGCTGGTATTTGATGGTAATATTACGCGGGTCGGTGAGCGCAAAAGATCCGTAAGTGGTTGGGCTGGGATTTGAATAAACGTATTCTACTACCACATCGGTATTGGCCGGGTAGTTATTGATGTCGCTTACTTTTGATTTATCCTTGTCTATTTTTCCGAGCAAACTCGGCGATGCGCCCTTTTTACGCGGGCGTTTTATCATTTGAAAATCTTCGGACTTAAAGATGTCATCTCCACTTATAAGCATTACACCAGTTGAATCTTCGGTAGCTTTAATTTCAAGGCTCGCCAAAATGGGAGTGTTAATATTGGCTTTTGATGCCTTTTTGAGCGGACTCTCTTCATTGAAATAATACCGGGTGTTTTCACCAAGTATCTCTATTCGGTCGTAATTTTTTCGGAATTTCACAATGCGCGACCCTCGGTATGCGCCTCGGAAAAAACCAGCGTCGAGCACGCCGTTATCTATAAACGAAAAGTAAATATACTCCTTGTCGAGCTGCTCGGGGCTCACCGCGAGTAGCAAATCTCCTTTTGCCGTGTCGCGGTACATGTTAAACAGTCCTTCTATAGGCACTGTGTTTTTAGTCACTTTGCTAAAATCTTTTTCTTCTTCTTTCTTAGACTCGTTTTCGGTTTTACCCTTTTTCTTCTTTTTTTTCTTTTGCGCCATGGCGTCGTCTGCGGGCATTAGCGCAAAGCAGCAAGTTAGTAACAAGGCTATTACAGCCGTAAATCTTTTCATGATAATATATTTTTGCGGTGGCAAAGTACAGATTCATTTTAAATTTAGCTTACCGCTGAAAGCGCCTTTACCGTATTTTGGAAAAACTAGAAACTCACGCGAAGTCCGTTTTCCAGCGAATAAATAAATTTCGTGATCGGGAAGACCGGGTTGTTTTCGTAAGACATGGCAAATTTTGCGGTAAAGTGAAAATTTGTGGTAATCTTAAAGTTCAGATTGGTTGATGAGCTAACGCGCTGTCGGCTAAAATTGGCATCGGGATCGTAACCCACCTGATAATATATGATGGTGTTTACATCGATGGTTTCCGTAATTTCCCAGCGGCTAATGATGTAGGAGCTCAGTTTTGGAAGGTTTAATACTTCAGATTCTTCATTACTCACATTGTTCCAGCGCTCGTGTTCAAACATAGGACCTGTACCCAAAAGAAATTCAAATTTCTCGTTTTCGATTGCGCGCCACCTTATACTTCCTCCCACTAAATACCTGTTTCGGAGGCCGCGAAATTTATCGTCCTGGGCCTGAACGTAAACTTCTGTGCTGAATTTTTTCCTGTTGTTAAAATTGGTGCGAAAATGAACATAGGAATTATTCAAAATCTCTACATCGTTGTTGCTCGTTAATTGCAAATTACCAAGAAGAATATAAGCGTGTTTTCCGGGTTCGTAGATGGCGTTCAGGTCATTTGAGATATTTAAAAATTCTGCTTTTTCTTCTGCATTCGCACTTCTGTTGTAAATCTGAAACGAGGACTCCAGAACAATTTGGTACTTTTTCTCCTGACCCAGGCTGTCGAGCCTTGATTTTTCAACGTTTAGAATTTGAGCGCTGAGCGATGTGTTAAAAAGAGCGACTACGGCGAGAAATAGGAATGATTTGTTCGGCATATCGATAAAGTGCAAAACAAAACCCGACCATTATGGCCGGGTTTTAAATAGCGTTGGACATATGGAAGATTACTCTCCCGTAATTGTAATGTTATTTTTCACTTCCATGGGAATATTCATCCCGTCTGGCATTTGCGCATTTGGAGAAATATTCAGGCTTCCTGTAATGTCGTCGGTCATGTTCGCATCTATCACCCAACCGGTATTGGCATCGACCTTAATCGTGCCGGTTCGGGTGCCCTCCAGGTAAAATACAGCATCTAAACCCTGCAGGTTTGTAGATGCATTGTCGGGGTCTACCGTCAATTCGGAATCAATTTCTATGGTAGCCACATTATTTTCCATTGATTTTAGCGTGTAGGTATTTTTCGCAAGTAGCGGAAGGCCGGTAGCGGTATACGACTCCTTGGTCCAGGAGCTTCCAATTTTTACTTTTCCTTCGGGAATTATGGCCGATACCGTTTCAATGTTTTTCGAAAATCCGCCATCGCCGAAACTCGATGAAATATTGCTCTGCATAGCGGTGGCTCGCACAGAATCTTCGGGTAGCGCATTCGCGATAATTTCTTCCAGGCCTTCTACATTTTTTACTTCCCCTTGGCGGTCAATGGTAGCTTTGAATTTCTCATCGGTCATCTGAGACAAAATCAAAGATGTAGGGTCTACTTGATCCATGTCCGTGGTGTCTGAGCCAAATGCCTGCGACTGGTTTTGGCCGCTCATCGCCGTCTCAACGCTCATACCAATCGTGGTATACCAAACATTGTAAACGCTGTTACTTTCGGCGTCTTCGTGTAATTCCATGTTCATGTGCACGGTGGCCGTTTGTTTGGTCTCTTGTGATTGGCCCTGAATGGTTTGCTTAATCACGCCCTTTATCTCAGTAGATTGAGAATATACTTTTCCGTCTTCCAGTTTAAACTGAAAACTTGCTTTTTTCGCTGCCGGGGTAAAGGCAAGTGCGAGAATTGCCAGCCCCAAAATCATCTTAATCTTCATTGAATGTGTATTATTTAGCGCAAATAACGCATTTTTTGACCAATGAAAACCACATACTTTACAAATGGTCTATTCGCGTGAAGTGCGGTTGAGCGGGTGAATTTCTACGCTGAAAAGATTGCTTTCCCTGAAAACTTCTGTTTTTATCTCGAGAAACTCAAACGAACACCTGCGTTTACGTAAAACGTATCCATTTTAAAATTATCGCCTCCTACACCCAGCGTACCTTCTTTTTGATTGTCGCTCAAGCCAAATTCGTAAGTTACATCTACAAAGAAGATAGAAATGTCTAAGCCAGCACCAACCTGGCCGCCCCACTGATTTTCATTCCAGTTTACTTCTTCGTTAACTGAACCTTCTGAGAAGCGTTGTTCCGTGAAAAACATAAGGCTTGGACCCGCCTGTAATCTGAAATTTATAAAAGGCTCTGTAGAAGCATCAACAATTCGATAGCCTACCAAAAGGGGGATAATTACACCACTCACATCGTAGTCTGTATCCGGGATTAAATTGTCTCTTGAACTAAACTGCGTAGACCTGCTGAAATAGGCAATTCCCGGATTTAGGTAAAGCTTATTCCCGATAAGGGCACTTGCACCAATTTGTCCGCCCAGCTTTGCCTGCGTAGATTGACCGTCGGGAGATTTTGTGACATCGCTAAAGTTCATTCCGATAAAAGGCCGCAGCTCAATTTGAGCCGACATTAAGAAGGGAAAAAGAATCGCAATCCCCAGGAAGGTTAATTTTCTCATAGTGCAAATGTTTAGAATGCAAAATTACGATTCTTGGTCGATCAAAATTTGATTGCGGAGTAAATCTTCCATGGTTTCTCGCTTCCTGATCAAAAAAGGTTTTTCGTCTCTGATTAAAACTTCCGCAGGCCTGTATCGGCTATTGTAATTATTGCTCATGGCGAAGCAGTAGGCCCCGGCGTTGTGGAAAACCAAAACATCGCCTTCCTTAATTTCAGAGATCAACCTGTCGCTGGCAAAGGTGTCTGTTTCGCAGATGTAGCCAACCACGGTGTAAACGCGGTTTTTTCCGCTGGGATTGTTGCCATTGGTGATGTGGTGATAGGCTCCGTAAAGCATCGGGCGAATGAGGTGGTTGAGTCCGGTGTTTACATGCGCGAAAACGGTTGCTGTAGTTTGCTTGAGCGCATTTACGCTGCATAGAAAATAGCCCGCTTCACTGACCAAAAATTTTCCGGGCTCAAATTCAATTTGGAGATTTTTGCCATAATCATCGCAAAATTCCGAAAACATCGCCGTCATTTTTTTTCCTAACTCTTCTATGTCGGTGCTGATATCGTCTTGCTTATACGCCACTTTAAATCCACTCCCGAAGTCGATGTAGTCCAAATCATCAAAGTCCTTCGCAATATTTAAGAGTAGCTCAGCTCCGCGGAGAAATACATCAACATCTAAAATGTCGCTTCCGGTATGCATGTGCATCCCGTTTACCCGAATCCCCAAACTCTTCACCATACGCTCCAAATGCCTGGTTTGGTGAATGCTGATTCCAAATTTTGAATCGATGTGTCCCACAGATATGTTTGCATTTCCACCCGCATTGATATGTGGATTCAAACGGATACATACCGGATACGTGTCTCCATAAAGAGCGCCGAACTGCTCGAGAATACTGAGGTTATCAATATTAACACGAACGCCGTATGCTACTCCCTGCGAAATCTCTTCTATGCTCACGCCGTTTGGAGTGAATATAATGTCTTCGGGTTTAAACCCCGCTTCGAGACCGAGCTCTACTTCCTGAATAGATACGGTGTCGAGCCCGCTGCCAAGCTTTTTGAAATGGCGAAGCACGTTTATATTGTTCAGCGCTTTACACGCGTAGTTCACTTTGAGATTGGCTCCGCTAAAGGCGCTCGTAATCCGATTGTATTGCGCCGTCATTTTGGTTTCGTTGTACACGTAAAGTGGATCTCCGTATGATTCTATAAGTTCAGATACGGTGACGCCTTCTATAGAGAATTCGGTGATTTTTGCCGACATGATATTGAGGTAGAGTTGAGATGAGCGGCCAAAAATACTTTTTCCGGCTCAATATGTATTTTAAACCAGATCTAAAGTTTCGGTAACCGCTTCCGCTGCGCGATATCCACTTCTCAAAGCGCCGTCTATTGATGCGTTAACCAGATAATCGCCGGCGAGGTAAATATTTGAAGTCATCTGGGTTTGCTCTGGCGGCAAATCAAAAACCGGAGATTCGATTACGGGGAGCGCTTTTCCGATATGGTAAGATTTAAGGTGGGTAAAATCTCTTGGAGAGCACCCGATAAGGCTCGCTAAATCTTTTGCCACAGCAGTTTCGTCTTCCTCATACCTTCGCGCAGTTACAGACCAAAGCGAGAAGCCTTTGGGAGCGGTAGATGGTTGAACTTCGTCGTGGCGGGCGTAGTTGTTTATAGTGCTCTCTGCTCTGGCGTCAAGACCAATCAAACCTTTCATTCGCTTTAAAGTATCGCTTCCTTTAAAAAAAATGGTCGTGGTTTTTTGATAGCTTAAATTTTGATCTAACTGCGGCATGAGCCCACTCGGGTCACAGGCTAAAATCACCTTTTTTGCGTAGATGGTGCTGCCGTTTGCAAGGGTAATTTCGCCATTCTGTTTGAGGGATACTACCTGGGCATTATAGCGAATAGATGTCTCTCGCAGTTTTGATTTTAGCTGATTGCTCAGGTCTTGCATTCCATTTTTAGGCAGCGCTGCGTATCCCACAGAGAAGGTTCTAAACACAAATGCAAACATGGCCGCGGGAGTTTCCAGTCTTATTTTTAAGGTCTTGCGTTAGGCGATACATTTTCAATTTATCGGAAATACCGCCAACTCTCGAGAAAATCATAGGAAGAGCCATCGCCGCATCGCGCAAAGGATCACCGACTTTAAAGGAGCCTTTTTCGTCTGTTATTTCAGCGCCTGAACCGAAATAGCCTAATTTCAGTGCTTCAAAATTGAGCATCTCTGCGGCTTTTGTATATCCGGAAAGTAAAACCTGGAAGCCGTGATCCAATAAAAATCCTTCTACATAATCTGTTTTTACCCGGCCGCCAGCTCGGTCGCTGCTTTCGAGAACGATTGTTCTGTGTCCGGATTCTTCTGCTCTAACGGCTGCTGCCAAACCAGCAAGACCAGCGCCGATAATGGCGATGTTAAACTCCTTATTCTCCATAAAAAAATGGCTAATCTACGGATTCTTTGGCTGTAGACCCATTCAATTCGGGCTTGTCAAGGTAACCAAATTCCTGCCCGTCTTTTAATTCTTCTCGGTTGTATTCTCCGTGTTTTAAAACGGTGTAGACCATCCAAATGATTAAGATGGGAGAGATTGAGAATATCAAAAATACCGCACCGATAAATATATCGAATGACGCAAAGATGGTGTAGATCAAAAAAATGATACTTACAATCGCTATTGCTGCTTCGTCGTGCTTCATATTAGTATAACACTTAGGTTGCTAAATAGTTGCTTCAGTCGTGCTTTGTTTCAAAGTGCTTTATCCGGTTTATGTCGTCAATTCGATTGCGCGCGTGCTGCATTCTTCCGTTATCTGCGAGGGAATCTATCTCCTGCATTTCGTTTAAGTAGGATTGATAGCTGCGCAGGGCTACATCTTTGTCTTCGTAATACGCATCGTAACTTCTGCCCAGGTGATAATAAATCTCGGGGTCTCCTTCCAACTTTTTAGCCATAGTAAGGTTTTCAATCGCCTTAGAGTGGTCGCCCAATTCCTGCTGCGTTAACCCCAACTTTTCGTAGTACACGGCTAAGTTTGGCGATAAGCTTTTATTTACCGCCTGCCTGAACTGTACTTCTGCGTATTCCTTTTCGCCCATGGCTTCGTAGCAAAGGCCCAGATAATAATGGGGATAGTGGATGTCTCGATTAAGGTTTACAAGCTGGGTTAAAACACCCATTGAGCGCATATATTCTCCCAAATGATAAAGTGAAATGCCGAGGTAGCGCAAGGCCGTGACGGACTTGTTTGCACCCGAAACTTCGGGCGGAAGAAGGCTGTCAACCAATAAGTATTTTTCCTGTAGAAATGCCGATTGCACGTAGAGTAAACGGATGGTAAAATTGCTGGAATCGCTCTCGAGCCCTTTTCTCAGAAGACTGTCGGCCTGATTAAAGGCAGCGGCATCTAAACTGATCTTCGCCATCCCCGCAAGGCTATTCGGATCTTCGGGATCTATGGCCAAACTTTGATTGTAGTACGCAAATGCCTTTTCGAACTGAAAGGTTAAATAGGCCATTTCGGCGGCCATTCGCGGATAATATGCGCGGGAAGTATCGCTCTCTATCAGCTTTTCGTAAACGAGCAGCGCATCCCTATACCGGTTTGAATTTCTGTAAATCCGGGCCATTTGATTCAGTGCGGGCACATTTGTAGAGTCGGTATCGAGAATTTTTGAAAGAAGGTCCCGAGCCCTATCGATATCGTTCAAACGAATGTAAGCATTGGCCAGACTGTATTTAGCGTATTGGTCGTGTGGATCGCTCTCGGTCCATTCTATTCCGGCTTCTACAGCTTTTTCGAGTTGGAAGGCTTCCATTGCTGTAGAAAATTCCCGTTTCCAATACCCGCTCGAATCGGGCTGACCCTGGGCTGTTGCTGCAATTAAAAACGAGACGAATGCTGTTGCGATTTTTTTCATCATAGTGTAAATATAGGTCCTTTCTGAAAACGAACTAATATTTTAGTTAATGAGTTTGGTGTTTGCGAATGCTTATTTTCGGCGCATGGATCCATGTTCGCACCGCATACAACGGCAATGGGAAGGTTTTTGGAACTCGCCGGATATGGCTCCTCCCGTCTCGGGTGAGATTAAACCCTTTGAACCACCTGAATTCCCGATCTTTTCAAAACCCGGCGATTTGGGGAATATCCCGCTCGGCAAACGCGCTGAGAAGTTTTTCGTTTCGGGAATAGAATCGGGTAGCCGCTACAAAATGGTTGCTCAAAATATACAGCTTATAGAAGAAGGAGTAACCCGTGGCGAAATCGATTTTATTTTAAAAGACCAACTCAAAAATGAATACGTTCACCTGGAGCTGGCTTACAAACTTTATCTCTGCGACGAGCGCGAAGGGCAGGGGCTGGAATGTTGGATTGGCCCTAATCGCCGCGACCGATTGGTTGATAAACTCGAAAAAATGCATTCGCGGCAGTTTCCTAAGCTGTATCATCCGGGATTGGCCAGCTTGCTCGAAACGCAAAAAATTGACGTGCGTCGCGTAGTGCAAGCACTTTATATTCCCGGTCAATTGTTTACACCATTTTATGGCGATGCGTCCATATCTAACTTAAACAGTCAGGCATGGGCAGGCACTTTTATGGGGATGAGCGATTTCAAAAAAATGGCGCAACGCTCGGAATGCTTCGTTCCGCAAAAGCAGGACTGGATGATTGACCCACATTACTGCTCGTGCTGGAAAACTGGAACCCGTGTTATTCCCGAAGTCGAAGAAAAACTATCTCAATCTCGTTCTCCTATGGTTTGGATAAAAGACCGCAATAATGTCGTTTCGCGGTGTTTTGTCGTATTTTGGAAGTCTTAATCCGATTAGTCTTTACTAAAGGCCGACTTGAAGTGCTTCCATGACTTTGATATTTCCGACTTAAAATTGTCGAGACTCTCCGACCCGTCTTTTTTCATTTGTTCAATGGAGTGGTCCATCTCATTGAGTTTTTCTCTGATCTGCTTCTTTTTGGTCTCCCATTCTACTTCCGCTTCTTTTTTTCCCAGTTGCAGTTGAAGTCTGAAAATATCCATTTGAGTTTGCCATATGCCCATTTTATCTTGCGCATTTCTACCCACGGTGGCAATTTTTTCCGAAGAGTCTTCGGCGAGATGTTGCGCTTCTTTCTGCGCATCTTCCAGAGCCAGCTTCAATTTTTTTTCCTGCTCTTCTACAGCCGATTTAGACTCGGCTTTGCCAAGTGCCGCCTGCAGCCTTAGCGTATCGAGTTTAGCCTTAAATGCTTTGGCTTTCCCGGAACTTAAATCGCCAATTTCTTCCCGCGTTGTTTCGGCCCAGTGCTCAATTCTCTTTTTCTCTTCTTCAAACTTTTCTTCAGCTTCCTTTTTACCGAGGTGAAGCTGAAGTCGGAGCTCTTCCGTCTTCTGTTTCCACCAGTTTACAGTACTTTCTCTATCTGACATAATTTGGGGTTTTGATTCAGGTTAATGTGTCAAATTTACAAAGAGCAGGACATAATTCGGGCTAAATTTTATTAAATGGAGAAACGCTTAACCTTGAACTCCTACTTTTTTATGAAGTGAGAAATAAATGGATGATAATAACGGTTTTTGATAACTTTAGAACATCAAATATCTAGCTTCCAACATTCTCTAACATCCAGCTTTTAACACTCACCATCCAACTCCAATGCGATTATATTTATTTGCATCAGCAGCCACTTTGCTTTTCTTTTTTTCGACCGGAAAACCTTGTAGCTCTCAACCAGATTCTACTTCCCAGTACCTAATGGCTAGCGCTGGATTTAATTTGAACAGTGAATACTCTCTGGGTTTTCGTCTTTTCTTCGACTACAGCAGGTCATTTACCAAAGATTGGTACTGGAGTGTTAGCTACGAAACTACCCGACACATCGGAACAGGATTAGTCGGTCTTCCCAGAGGAGTGGAGCTTCTGGAATTGAGCCATAATATTTTGAGTGGGAATATTTATCACAAAGTGTATTTTCTCAGAAATGAAACCCATTTGCAGGTAGGTGGGGGAGCGGGTTTGGTTCACGCATACTGGAATCAAAGCAATCGGTTTGCACCGGCCTTTAATCTATCGGCTGGACTGCATTTTCAGGTTGGACGTAACTTTTGGATTACTACTTCGGCCGTACCCGTTTTGCTGCCGTCAAACCGACTTACATACGCGCCATTGCGCACCGACCAACCTTCAGATTTGTCTATCTAATGCCCCGTAGATTAAAATACGAGTGAACAGAAAACCTTTAAAGAGCCTGTTTAAAAGAGAATTGCGAAAAATTTTTACAGTTTTTCAAGCTATTGAAGATATACACTTAAACTAGAAAATATCCAGCCACTTTGATTGTTTAACCGATTTTTTAGTTAGCTTGGCATCGGTTTAGAGATGCCAAGACAGTGAAAAATTCAAACAAAGAAGATAGGCGCGAGCTTACAATCAAACTAAAGCATATCCGCGATGTTTTAGTCCAGGAGGAAAGTCCTATACTTTCCGAATTACGCAAAATATATTTCGATGCAAATCTGGAATACATCAATTGTTGCGAAAAGAGCAACAATATGCACTACCATCCTTCGGCAAAACTCGATAAGAGACTGGAGATGTATGTAGAATCCGGCAAAACGGAACAAGCCCGAAAAACGGTTATTAAACGCCTTGACGAATTGATTGGATCATTAGAGTCTTAATTCTGATTCGCATCCGGGTAGTGTGGATGCCATCTTTTAAACCCTTTTGTAAACCCATTCCGCATTTTGGGCTTAATGCTCCTTAATCTTAATGTCTGAGAAATAAGAGATGAACATTTAGGGGCATTAAGAAATCAGTCGTTGAAACATAAAAACCCACTCCGCACTTTAGGTTTGAGAACCAAAATCTCAATTTTTCTAAAGAGTTTGTTTTTCATTCCACCGGCCAGCACATTTCCGGCTTTGTTCTTTGCCGTCGATTTATAAGTTCTTAATTTTGAGTACTTCTAACGTATTTAAACTCCTGTGTAATGAAAATAGTATTCGCATTCGTTTTCGGAATAGCTGTCTGCTGCGCCAGCACGGCCGTCAGCGCGCAGAGCAACAGTCTGGGCGAAGTGCTCGTTGAGTGTGTAGACGGAATTTCTGAAGATGCTTTTAAGAACCGATTCGATCGCGAAGCGTGGAAGTCGAACTCAGCAAATCTCGGCAGCTTGGATATTGCCGATGCGAAAGATCAACTTTCGGGGCTGGTAAGAGATATGAAGGGTAGAGCTTTTGCAAACAGGTCTAAGGGCGATGTGGTGCGCGAAATACTCGGGGTGAATAATACCCAGGGTATAAAAGCTGTTTTGTCAAAATTCTTGAGCGCCCTGAAACCCGATATGTTAAAGGATGGCTTCAACCCGGAGCAAACCATCGGAAAACTAGAGATTTAA
>JAIVHP010000027.1 GCA_020201045.1 Flavobacteriales bacterium | reverse complement strand
ATAGGCAATAGCCGAACCGATATTGAAAGGCAGGTTTCGGTTTTGCATGGTTTCCATATCGCCATCCATTTGAAAACAAAAGAGCACGTCTTCTTCGGCGAGTTTCTTCGGTAGCGTGAAGGCCGCATCTACGGGGTCTTCGGCAAAATCGGGCAGGCTATTGGTCCGGGTTACCATAATCGAAATATCGTTTTCGCGAAGCAGGTCTGCCGCCATCCACGCTTCATAGCCTCCGATAATGGTAATCTTTTTAATCTTGTTGGTGCGTTTAAACGCGATAATCTCCCTTATTTCTTTTACAAAATCGGCTGTGATGTAAAGGCGGGTTTCACCGGAAAACACCCCGCGCATGGCTTCCATTTCGATGTCGCGGTTTACGGGGTTCTTTCTTTTGGCGTAGGCTCGCGCTTCTTCGAAATAGGTCTTTATTTTTCGCAGGTTTTCGCTGTATTTTTCATCGGGTTCAAAGGCCCTCGGGTCATCGCGGTCGCCTTTGCGCTTAAACATCCGCGGCCAGTCCATGTGGATACCCTCGTCTATGCTGTACGCTGCGTCTTCCCAGTTCCATCCCTGGAGTTTTACCACCGAAGATTTTCCTTTTATAACGCCACCACGCGGACAAATTTGGGCGAGTAGCACTCCATTTGCCAAAACGGTTTCGGTAATTACACTTTCGGCGTTATAGGCAATAAGCGCCCGCACGTTCGGTTTCATGGCTCCTACTTCGCGGTAGTCGTGGGTGGCGCGAACGGCAAATATCTCGTTTAGCCCCAGGGTGGTGTTTCCGGCAATTAAGCCGGGATAAAGGTGGGCTTTGGGGTGTTCCACAATGTCCTGGTACCCGCTGCGCGGCGCTGATTGCGATTTTCCTACGTAGGTAATGATTCCGTTTTTTACGCCAACAGCTCCGCTCTCTATCACTTCGCCGGTACCGGTATGCACTTCCACGCCCGTTATTAAAAAACCCGATGGGTTGCCCTGCCCAAATGCCCAGGTTGCAGCGAAGGTGAAGACTATCTGAAATAAAAATCTCATATTTTTTAGCTAATTGATTAATCCAGGGTGTCGCAGTGGTACATGCGCTCTACTTTGCGCCCGGGTTTTTTGGTTTTGGCTCCGTTTTCTTTGGCTTCTTCCATGCTTTTCGCAATTCGCGCCCGGTTTGCAGCATCCCGCTTTCGCAGGGATTTGTCTCGCTCGCGGTCGAAGTACTTCACGCCGTCAACATACGTCTGTTCGGCAACAGCGTAAACCGAAAGCGGGTTGTGCGACCAAACAACCAGGTCGGCGTGCTTTCCCACCGCCAGGCTACCCACATAATCGTCGATATGCATCATCTTTGCGGGGTTTAGCGTCACCATTTTTAAGGCATCTTCTTCGCTCATGCCGCCGTATTTAATGCTCTTGGCGGCTTCCTGATTCAAGCGCCGGCCCATTTCGGGATCGTCGGAATTGATACCCACGTTCACGCCCATTTTGTGCATGATGGCCGCATTGTAGGGGATGGCGTCGTTTACTTCAAATTTATAAGCCCACCAATCGCTGAAGGTAGAACCGTTTGCCCTGTGCTCTGCCATTTTATCGGCCACCTTATACCCCTCTAGAATATGCGTAAAAGTGTTTAAAGTAAAGTCCATGCTGTCGGCCACGTGCATCAGCATATTAATTTCGCTTTGCACGTAGCTGTGGCAGGTGATAAATCGCTCTCTGTTCAGGATTTCCAAAAGGGCTTCCAGCTCGATGTCGGTGCGCATTTCGCGTTTGGGCTCTTTGGGTTTTTTGAACCAACTGCGCTTGTTTTTTTCGCCGGCAATGCGCGCTTCTTCAAGCTGTTTTCGCTCTCCGTATTCTTTGGCTCGGTAAAAATACTCGTAAAACACCTGCTCTACACCCATGCGCGTTTGAGGAAACCGCTCGGTAAAGGCCGATCCCCAGTTTGATTGTTTCACGTTTTCGCCAAGCGCAAACTTTATAAATCCCGGCGCTTCGGCAAACTTCATCTCTTCTGCCGTGCGCCCCCACTTCAATTTTACGATTGCCGATTGGCCGCCAATGGGATTGGCCGAACCGTGAAGGAGCTGCGAAGTGGTTACTCCGCCGGAGAGCTGCCGGTATATATTGATGTCTTCGGGATTGATGGCATCTCCAATCCGCACTTCGGCGGTGCTGGTTTGGGTGCCTTCGTTTACACCGCGCGAAATGGCGATGTGGCTGTGCTCGTCTATAATTCCAGGGGTGATGTGTTTGCCCTCGGCATTAACCACCACCAAATTTTCCATCTCTTTTCGCGACAGGCTTTCTTCGGTGTTTAGCGTTTTACCAACGGCTCTGATCACCCCACCGGAAATGAGTACGGAGCCGGTTTCTACAATTCCCGCAGCTTCGTTTGTCCAGAGCGTGGCATTCTTGAAGAGAATGGTTTCTGCCTCGGGAAGGCTGTCGAACCCATAAGCCCTGAAGGGATAGGTGAGGGCTGGCGGCATGGGAACGCTATCGCGTGAGAGGCTGTCTGATTTTTCGGATTCCTTCTCGTCGGAAATTTGGTAAATGGCGCTCCAGTTGGCTATGCCGCCATCGGGCAAGATTCCAACGCCGTTCCAAATTCTGTTATCGCTCAAAATGGTTCCGCTCAGGCGATAATACCCCGAAGAATCGGGCGCTGCAAACTTCAGGGTTACTTCGTTTTCCTGCTGTGTAAGGGTGGCTTTGAGCGCTGTGGTATCTCCGTTTGCAATGTAGCTCATGCTCGCTTTGTACTTCGCTTCGCCTTCCACCCTGAGTTTAAAGTACACGTCGTTTACATTGATATTGTACTTCCCCTTGAGGGCAATTTTATCCGGGTTTGTGACGGGGTAGGCTTCTCCCTTAACCCAGTGGGTGTAAATTTTGGCATCATCGTCGGTAAATACATCGCCCGAAGCGATGAAAAAATGAGCCGGCTGTCCGGGGTTTAAGGCGCCGACTTCGCCGCTCATATTCATTAGCCTGGCGGGAATGGTGGTCAGCGCAGCCAGGGCACTGTCGCGATCCAAACCGCGGCTTACAGCTTCGCGCAAAGCTTCAAAGAATTTTTTGGGTTTGTCGATCCCCGCCGCTGAAAGGGCCAGGGGAATTTCGCTTTGCTGGATAAAGAACGGGTTGAATGGAGCCATTTCCCAGTGCATCATATCTCCCTGATCGATATAGCGGCTCAGGTCGGGGTCGCTCGTATCAAAAGGCTCGGGGAATTTTAGCGGAGCGACAATTCCCCCTATTTCATCCTGCAATTTGGGATTGAGTTGATAAGTAGTTCCATCACCTATAAAGATGTATCGCTGATTAAATTCACGGGCAATATTTGAGATGCGACCGAAGTCCAGTTTGTCCTTTGCTTCAAAAATCCGGGGCAAGTCCCGCTGACTGTTTAGCGCTTCGAGGCTGAAGTTTACTTCTTCCACTTCGTTTTGCGCATACCACGCTGCATCGTAAAATGTTTGGCGTAGCAAGGCTATGGCACCCATCAAACTAGAAGGATAGTCTTGCACGCTGCTTCCCTTTTCGAATGAATAATGCCCGGCCACCTGAGATTTTTCCACCATTTCGTTGGCAGTTCCATCTCCAGTTAGGGCGAGCGTGGAAGTTCCCCGGGCAATTCCGTCTTTTAATTGAGAAAGCACCAGGCCAATTCCCATTTCGCGGTATTTTTTAGCATCATCTTCATGTGGAGTAAACCGCTCCACTCCGTTTATTTCGGGGTGGATGGCTTCATTCCAGTTTGTCGCCGTATTTGTTTTTCGCTCGTACTCGGGGCCGCGTTTGTTTTCCCGCTTTTCCAGTTCCTCTATACCATAGTCGCTGTTAATGTCTATAAACGATGGATAAATATGACGCCCCGAGATGTTGTGAACGAGCGTGTTGTCGGGGATTTCCATTTCACTTTTCGCTCCCATGGAAATGATTTTCCCTTTGTGCACCAGCATGCTCATTGTGTCTGTTACACCCGGTGACTGGTGAATGGTACCACCGGTAAAAAGGTGGTAAATGCTGTTTTTTTCAGACCTCCCATCTTCGGGAAAAGTCGTTTGAGAATGGCAATTTCCCGAAAGCAATTGTAGGGCAGCAAATCCCAAAATAACAGGTAACCTCATAGATTGTGATAAAGCGTGCAAAGTACGAATACCCAAAGCGCCGTCCTTCGATCGGAATATTTTTTGGTTCACAATCGAGTTGTGAAATCGATAAGGTGCTAATAACACGCTTTGTGCAACTCTCTGAGCAAAAAATCGTACAGTTGTATGATGAATTGAATTTCGCTCCCCAGAACTATGCGCTTCAAAAATCAAATTGCACTTTTATTTATTCTGGCTGTTTTTGCCGCCTCCTGCGTCAAGGAAGAAATAGACGTAAATGAGCTGGGATACAGTATTCAACCCGAATTTGGCGTGCCCGTTGCGCGCACCACACTCAGAGCCGAGAAGGTTATTGAAAACTTTGACGAAGACGGTTTAATCGATGTGGGTTCCAACGGATCCTTGAGCCTGATCTATCGCGACAGCGTAAAAAATTTGGCCGTTGAAGACATTCTTACGTTTGCCGATCAGGAGTTTGAAACGACGGTAGACCTAACACCCCTTGAATACACCCAGCTCGTTGCAAACGGATCATACACCATCAGCAGCGAAGAAGAATTTACCTATGTATCTGACGAAGGCGACCGCCTGGATTCCGTTCGGTTTTCTACCGGAACTTTTAGCCTGGATATTAATTCCGAAGGAAGTTTTCCGATCTCGGGTTTTGTTCGGATACTAAATGTAGATGGATCCGAAGCTTTTGCGCTTACCTTCGAAGACCAAACCCCGCCCATTGAAATAAGCGACGAAGTAGAATTTACAAACCGGTTATTGACTCTTCGAAACGACTCCGAAGTTTCCAATGGCCTGTCGGTTGAATACGAAGTTACCTTTACCAGCGAAGCGGGTGAAAATTACGACCCCGGGCCCGTAACAATAGCGTCTTCGCTTACCGACTACTCCATTCAAACCGTTGGTGGATACATCGCTCCGCGAACCGTGGGGCTGGAAGACCTCGAAGTGGAAATCGATCTTTTTAAGGAATCTTTCAACGGAAATTTTCGCCTTAGCGACCCCAGCTTAAATCTGTATTTTGAGAATGGCTACGGTCTCGGGCTCGGTATTGAGATCAATGAAATTTTGGGGATTACCACTGAAGGAGACGTCCTTGAAATCCCCGGAAGTAATGTCCAACCGCTGCCGGTTATTCAGGCTTCGCAAGAGCTCGGCGTTCCGGTAAACTCGGAAATCTCCATTACAAATGAAACCATGACGCCCACGGTTACAGACTTTCTCAGCTTTATGCCCAGATATGTCAATAGCAATCTCGATGTTACTGTAAACCCCGACGACGATGAGTCCGTTTTTATCTCATCCCTAAGCCAGCTCAACGTACTTCTCGAAGCCGAATTACCGCTTTACGGATCTATTTCAGATTTTTTACTCGTCGATACCCTGGATATTGACCTAGGCGATTTGGTAAGCGACGCCAACGAAAACGATGAAGTGGATGCCCTGGATATCCGATTGTTTGTAGAAAATGGCTTTCCCTTTGAAGCGGGAACGCAAATTGTCTTTACCGATTCGCTTTACAATCCGCTAGACTCCCTTTTCGAAGCTCCCGAATATGTTTTTAATTCGGCACCGGTGAATTACGATTTGCCCTCAGAAAACCCAAATTACGGCAGAGCAGTGGGCAAAACGCCAACGGTGATCGATATCCCCATTACCAACGACCGCATTTCTAATTTGGAAAACGCCACACGGATGATTGTCCGGGTTTATGGCGGAACAACAAACAATGGCGCAGACGACATCAGGCTATTCGCCAACGACGAAATGGATTTGAGTGTAGCAGCCAAAGTGAGATTTAAATTCGATGACGATGAGAACTAAAGCAGGGTTTATCTTCTTCGCGGCGCTCTTCTCGCTTTCGGTAATGGGCCAGCAAGGCAGCCAATTGGGCTACTTCGATTTTTTGCCCCAATCGGTGGTTGCCAATCCGGCTATAAAGCCGAAGGGGAGCATCAATGTGGGCATTCCGTCGCTAAGTCATTTGGGCGTGTCTCACCGAAACAACTGGTTTAAGCCCGGCGAATTTCTAATTTCAGACGGCAATGGAAATGCCCGAATAGATCCCGAGCAGATTTTGAGTCAAATAGACGAGTCGGCATTTACGGGTGTAGGATTAGATGTAGAACTCCTCCACGTAGGCCTTCAGTTGGGAAACGGAAAGCACTACATTCATTTGCGGGCTGCAGAGCGCATGCAGTTTGGCATCGACCTTCCAGAAGATATTTTTTACCTCGCTGCTTATGGCAACGCAGGTCAGCACAATTTTGAGAACAATACAGCCGATTTCAGCGGACTGGCCGTCGATGCGATACATTTTCGCGAGTACGCTGTGGGATATCGCTACGAAATAAACGAGAAAATTGCCGTCGGTGCCACCGCCAAATACCTTTACGGGATGGAGCGCGTGTACACCGACGAATCGTCGCTACAACTCCGAACAGACCCCAACACCTACGATTTGCAATCGTCGGGCACACTCCGCTTCCGCACTGCTGGAATTCGCGGGTTGGTAAGCGATGAAGGCGAGGAAATTCACAGCGATATCGGCACGTATTTGCTGGGTTTGAAAAACACGGGTTTTGCCGGAGATATTGGGGTTGTGGTAAAGCCCATCGAGAAATTGCAGGTACAGGTATCGGTAAACGATTTGGGTTTTATCCATTGGAAATCCGACGCCGCCACTTATCAGGGGGGTGACGCAACCTTTGCCTACCGCGGAATTGACCTTACCGACTTTATTTTTGAAGACGGCTCAGATTTCGACGACGCCTTTGAGAATCACGTCGATTCCATTGTAAACGACCTGGAAGAAACCTATGATTTTGAAGCTAGGCCCGGTTCATTCAAAACATCCGTAAACGGATTTATGCGCTACGGCGCCAGCTACGAGATTTTTAAAGTGGCCAATGCGCGTGGAAGTGCCTGGGCCAATGTAATCCACGGAGTAGGGCAGTCGGCCATTCCATTCACTTACAGCATCGGGTATAACCAAACGTTTAAGCACTGGCTTCAGGCGGGAGTGCACTACTCCAATAGCTCCCTGAGCACAGGCGCATTGGGAGCCGGGCTTTCGCTGAACGCGGGCCCTTTCCAGATATTTTGTTTGGCAGAGAACTTCAAATTGGCCAGCCTTACAAAGGTAAATCTCATTGACGACGATGGGTCTTCAACGAGTTTTGTATACCCTTCTAATTCCGACGATATTCGTGTGAGTCTGGGCTTGAACCTGACTTTTGGAATGAAAGATACCCCATCTGGCCGACCGATGACCCGCTAGCAACCGCTATTTGTAGATAGATACTTCGGGTGCATTTTCAGAGTCTACTTTTGCGCGGTACATCCCTTCGGTGTTAAAGGGCATGGCGATGTTTCCAAAGCTGTCAACGGCGATAATTCCCCCGTCGCCGCCCATTTCTGGAATGACTTGGTGCACGAGCTGATTAGAAGCTTCTTCGAGCGTCATTTTACCGTATTTCATCAAAGCCGCTACTTCGTACGCCGCTACTGCGCGGATAAAATATTCGCCCCAGCCGGTAGAAGATATGGCGCACACCCCATTTTCGGCGTAAGTTCCCGAGCCAATAATCGCCGTATCGCCCACGCGGCTATAGCGCTTATTGGTTATGCCGCCGGTAGATGTGGCCGCTGCTAAGTTTCCTTTGGAATCCATTGCGACAGCGCCGACTGTTCCAAATTTTTTGAGCTGATCGTCGGAGTGGTCTAATTGCGTTTTCATGGAATCGCGAATTTTTAGAAGCTGCTGCTTTCGCGCTTCTGTGGAGAAATAAGATTCGGAAACCAGCTCTTCGCCCTCTTCGGTGGCGAATGCTTCGGCGCCTTCGCCAATTAGAAATACGTGCTCGCTGCGTTCCATAATTTTCCGGCATAGGGAAATGGGGTTTTTAATCCGCTTTACACCGGCAACCGCGCCGGCTTTTCGCCCTTTGCCTTCCATAATGGAAGCGTCTAGTTCATGAGATTTATCATGTGTAAATACCGAACCGTATCCCGCGTTAAAGAGTGCTGAGTTTTCCATTTCTACCACGGCGGCTTCAACTGCTTCGGTGGCAGAACCTCCTTTCTCGAGTAAGTCGGCGCCCAATTTCAGAGCTTTGTGGAGTGCATCGCGGTAGGCCATTTCTTTTTCGGGGGTCATCGCCGATTTTAAAATAGTCCCCGCGCCACCGTGGATGGCAAAAGCAAATTTCTTCATAGGAAAAATTAAAGCCGCGCCCGGAAGGGGCGCGGCCAAAGTTAGGGTTTAGTGCAAAACAACTCTCGCTGTGGAAGTAGATTCTCCAGAGCGCAGCCTTACGATGTATAGGCCATTGGCAAGTCCACTTCGATTGATTTCTATCAGGTGATCTCCGTTTGCCAGTCTTCCGAGGTTTTCTACGCGTAAAACTTTTCCGGTTACATCTATCACTTCCATTAAGGCATCTGCCGGTGATTCGAGCCTAAATGCAATGTGGGCGTTTTCCCTTGCCGGATTGGGGAAAGTTCGCAGTTCTCTGAAAACTTTCGGTTCTTCGGTAGAGAGAATGGCGCTCACTTCGATGTTGTCTATGGCCAATTCGTTTCCGCCGTTGCCGGGTCCAACGGGTTGATCTGGGTCAAAACCTTCGGTGGTATTCCGAAAGGCGATGTGAATGGTTTCGTTTTCGTATCCCAATTCAGCCAGGTCTATCATCCGGTGGATGGGCATATCCACTTCACCGGTATCTCCAGTATCGAAAACCGGGGCGAGGATTTCGTAGTCAGCAAGTTCTGCACTGGAACCGATAAAAACCTGGTAGCGGTCGCGGAAGTCACCGCTTGAAGTGATGGCCATAGCATCCCACTCGAGCATAGCTCCCGAGCCGATTTCAATAGCGGGACTAATCAACCAGTCGTTGCTCGGGCCGGCGTCGCCCTCATACCATGAAACTGAAAATGCAGAGTTGCCAAAAGTCCAGCCTTGCGAACTGATAAAGCGCACCGTCCAGGCGCTGTCTTCCATGCTTTCCAGGTCAGGGTCGTCAGGAACCAGACCGTCGAGGTTGTAAAGCGTGTAACCTTCCAAAGATTGATCTTCGAAATCGTCGAAAAAAATTTGTGATTGTGCGTTAGCACCGATGCCGACCACCATGGCCAACATCCATAAGTAGATGTTTTTCATCATTGAAAAATTTAGGTTAGAAAAAAATGAAATAAGGAGGGGTGCACCGGGTTGGTGCGGTTAATCTAGCAGTCGAAAATAGGCTGCAGGTGCAGCAACTGACAAGACTTAAAGGGTATGTATGTAGTGAAATACATTTGGAACAAATATACATTTTTTTGAATACAAGCTATTTCCGAAAAATTATAGGTGATGAGCAGGAAGACTTTTTCAATAGGATATCCAAGTATTTGCCTGAGAAAAGGGGATACTAAAGTTGTATTGCTTTACTCTATCTGCATGTCTTTCTTGTACAATTGAATTGGACAAAAATTCGGTTTTCATGGAATACTTGACAACTGCGGCCGGGAAAAAATTCCGCACCAGGCACTTGAGTTGGATGATGTGTTGAAAGTGCCAATACTCAATAGCTGTAAATGTAATGAGTGTTTGCGTCCTCCCCCTACCCCCGTTATTCCTTTCTCACAGCCATACGTACCGGCTAGTCAGCCTCTCCGCCAACGGCTGATGAGCTTCAGCCTCAGGCAGACCGGCCTTTCCTGCGGTCACTCGGTTCAAAGGGGGAATGTCCCGTATTGGAAGGTAGACGCGAGATTATCCAATCGCGATTGAATCCGGAAATCCAAAACCTATCTTTTGACTTCTTCCATTTTTTCACTTTTTCCACTTTCATCTTTCCACTATTCACTTTCCACTATTCACTATTCGTCAACCTATTTAAGGAAGTGTCACTTTTCCACTTTTAAAAATAATGAGTGTTAGTGTCCTCCCCCTAACCCCGTTATTCCTTTCCCACAGCCATACGCACCGGCTAGTCAGCCTCTCCGCCAACGGCTGATGAGC
>JAIVHP010000186.1 GCA_020201045.1 Flavobacteriales bacterium | reverse complement strand
AAGTATTCCTTGCTTCCGATGCGGTCGTGGTAATTGCACTCGGTGCACACCCACATGTTTTCGTAGTGCTCGTCGGTGCTTACAACATGGTTGCACTCCGGACACTTGTTCCAAAGCCCTTCGGGGGTTTCTTTCTTGTCTTTTGTAGAGGTGGTAATCCCCTCTTTCATACGTTTAAACCAACCCATATATGGAATTTAAGCCACAAAGCTAAGAAATCTTTTTGCGCTGTTCCCATCAAAATGGGTATCCAATTCCTAAGTTTAAATTCCAGCGCATTTTGTAAAATGAGAGCTGTTGATCGCCCGGGCGATCGGCATTTATGCCCCGGATGTATTCGTTGTATTCGTCTTTCGGCTGAAACAGCCAGCGCTCTCCCCGGTCTAGAGATGGGTCTTTCAACTGCAAACCGAGATCGAGGCGGATGAGAAAAAAATCGAAGTTCAAACGGAGACCGGTACCCGCACCGAAGGCAATTTCGCTCACAAACCGATCTACATCGAAATCGGCACCAGGACGGGCCGGATCGGCATTGATGGTCCAGATGTTTCCGGCATCCACGAAAAAGGCCGCTTCTACTACATCGATTAAGTCGAAGCGGTATTCTACATTGGCCTGGAGAAGAATATCTCCAATCTTATCGAAGTTTCGCTCGGGATCCCGGTAAGATCCGGGACCCAACGTTCTGGCTTGCCAGGCTCTGATGTCGTTTGCACCACCTCCAAAAAAACTTTTCTCAAAGGGCACTACATTTAAATTCTCGAGCGGTACACCAATACCCCCCGAAACCCGGTAGGCAGTACTCATCTTATCGTTTTGGTTTCGGTAGTACCTAAAGTCGTGTAAGGTTTTTACATATTGCGCAAAAGGTATTCCCAGCGCTTCATAACTCCCATTTTCGTTTTTTTGTGCACCCGCCAAATCGTAAATGCCCCGCAGGGTATTTCCCGCACCTTCGAGTTCGGCGCGATAGAAGTAAAGGTTTTTCGATTTCGACCCCGACCGTTGCGTATTGTACGTGTACACAATCCGGCTATCGAGAATAAAGTGGTCTTGAAAGCTATTGGTTAAAAAGAGATCGCCGATTTCTTCGAGCTGCTGGTTAAAAGCATCAGATCGGTTTATTTTTATCAAACTTACTTCCAGAGGGCTAATCACCCAGCTTTTCTCTGCCGTTTCGTTCCACTTGTACGCAATAGATCCAAACGAACGGGTGCGCTCGTAGTCGGGCCGGCTCTGGTAAGACAGGTTGGCCGTGAGCGTGGTTTTGGGGTCTGAAGATTTTGCGAAGCGCTGCGGTTTGAACGGGAGCAAAAACCTGGGGAAGGTCAGCGAAACTTCCGGTCCAAACTCCAGGGTATTGAAGTAAGAGTCCCCTCTGAAATTACCTCTCAGGTCGTCGGTACTTCCCGATTGGGTGAGCAGTTGCTGTGCCTCAAATCCTCCGGTGAGATTAAATCTAAAAAGTTCTGCTCCACCAAACACATTTTTGTTCTGGTACGACGCACTTCCCGCCACACCCAGGAAACCACCTCGGTTCGTTCCCCTCGATTCAAAAGCGATGTTTTGCTTCGGCGATGGGCTTAGCCTAATGATGCAGTCCAGCAACCTGTTTTCCGGATCGTCGCTTGTAGGCGTGAAGCGAACACTGGTAGACCGAACCCGCGGCAGTGCGCTTAGCCTGCGGTATGTCCGCGTTACGCGCTCTAATTGATAGTACTCCCCTTTTTTAAATAAGATATTCTGATAGAGAATTTTTGGCTTTACATTGAGTTGACCCTGATCGATCACGATGTACTCTCCCACAGCAACAGTGTCTGAAAAGGGTACGGGCTGATTGCGTATTGCCGGAATATCTATTACCGTAATGGAGTTTATTTTATACCTTTTGTAGGGAGCAACAACCAGCGAATCAGGATCGCCCGAATACGGTATTCTTCGCGGGGTAATACCCAGCGTGAGCTCTACGGCGTGTTTACTCAAATTGCTGTCTACATCAAAGTAAATCAACTCTTTATTAAAATCGTAGTAGCCCAAATTTCGAAAATGATCGTTGAGCGCATCCCGCTCTTCATTCAATTCGTCAATATTAAACTGGTCGCCATGGCGCAGCGTCTTGCGTTTTTCCCTCAGCGCTAAGGTGTAGTGGTAAATGTTTGAATCGGGAATGGAATAGCGAAGCGTGTCAATTACATAGGGCTTTCCAGCTTCCACCCGGTAGGTAACGGTCACCTTTTGGTCATCGCGCGTAGAATCGGCGCTTACCGTTGCGTTAAACCACCCGTGTTTTAGCAAGTATGTCTCCAGTTGCTTTACACTTCTCTCGGTCGCTTCGTGGTTGTAAACAACTGGAGGCTCACCGACTGTTTCGCGCCACCACGAACCGTAGGGCTTTAGTTTTTTGAGCTCCTTTCCCTTTTCTTTGCGTTTTTCGTTTTTCTTCCTGAGCTTTTCCAATCGCTTCTCGTTTTTTGCATCAAAATTACCGGGATTGGGTACATTGTAAGCCCAAACGTAGAGCGGAAATATGCCCAGTACTTTTCGGTTCGGCTTCTGCCGGATAGCTTCATCCAGGAAATGACGGGGAATTTAACCAAAAGCCAATCAAAGTACATTAAATCACTACAACAAAAAAAGTACCGCGAAAGGTATGGGCAATTTGTTATAGAAGGTGAAAAAATTCTCGAAGAAGCGCTGGCAGAACGATATTCTTTGGAATACATTGTTACTACTGGCGAAGATGTCTCCATTCCAGACCGTTTTTCGGGAGATGTTTTCCATACCGACACCAAAATTTTTTCGTCGCTATCTACCCAGAAAACCCCTTCGGGACTGCTGGGGGTGTGCCGGATGGCGCAAGACCGAACTCCCGACACAGCCACGCCAATTTTAGCACTCGACTCCGTTTCCGATCCCGGCAACCTTGGTACCTTAATTCGGCTTTGCGACTGGTTTGGGATTAAGCAGATGTTTTGCGGCGAGGGCACCGTGGATGTTTACAACCCTAAAGTGGTTCAGGCCACCATGGGCAGCATATTCAGAGTGGCTTTTTCGCGCGGCAGTATTGAGACTTTCATCGAAGAAAATTCAGCGCAAAGACCGGTAATCGCCGCAGACATGAACGGAGAGCCTATTTACAGTTTTCCGTTTCCGGAGAATTTTGTCTTGATCATGGGTTCAGAATCACATGGGCCGTCTGAACGCGTGCTTCAACTGGCCAGTCATTCCATTACTATACCGAAGTTTGGCCAAAGCGAATCGCTCAATGTGGCTGTGGCGGCGGGAATTATTCTCTCGGAGTTTAGAAGGCAGGTGCCGCGGCTATAGCGATAGCTTCCGCCACCTTTTGGCCATCGATGGCTGCCGATACAATTCCACCTGCATACCCCGCGCCTTCGCCAGCCGGGTAAAGGCCTGAAACTTCCACATGGCAAAAATCCCGGTTTCTCGGAATGCGCACCGGCGATGATGTCCGAGATTCGGTGGCAACCAGTACCGCCTCGTTGGTGTAATACCCCTTCATTTTTTTACCAAATGCCTTAAGCGCTTCCTGAAGCCTAAAACTCACTTCTTCCGGAAGGCATTCGCGGAGTTCTGCCGATTGAATCCCCGGTTGGTAGCTGCACTTTGGAAGGTTGCCACTCGTTTTTTTATGAACGAAATCTACCAGCCGCTGTGCGGGTGCGGTTTGGGTTTTTCCACCCAGGTTCCATGCAGAAGCTTCTACTTTTTGTTGGTATTCCAGGGCTGCCAGCGAATTGCCTGTCGATTTTGGGTCGAATAGCGATTCGTCAATAGACACCACCAATCCAGAATTGGCAAAGGGATTATTGCGTTTTGACGGCGACCATCCATTGGTGACGATTTCGCCGGGAGCTGTGGCGCAAGGCGCGATAATACCGCCCGGACACATGCAGAACGAATACACCCCGCGGTTTTTTACCTGCTGTACCAAATTGTACGATGCCGGTGGAAGGTGTGGCGATCGCACATCGCAGTTGTATTGAATCTGGTCAATAATTTCTTGCGGGTGCTCTACCCTGACCCCGAGCGCAAAGGGCTTGGCTTCAATCAGTATACCACGCCGGTGCAAAATGTGAAATATGTCGCGAGCGGAATGCCCTGTGGCGAGAATCAATTGCTTACACGGCAACCATTCGCTGTGATTTAGTTGAATTTTGCGCATCGCACCGCCCACTGTGTCTACATCAGTTAAGCGCGTTCCAAACCTTATTTCGCCCCCGCAGCTCTCTATGAAATTTCGAATTTCGGTGATGATCTGAGGAAGTTTATTCGTCCCGATATGTGGATGTGCATCGACCAAAATATCTTTCGATGCTCCAAAGTAAACAAGGGTTTTTAAGATGCGGTCTACGCTGCCGCGTTTTTTGGAGCGGGTATAGAGCTTCCCGTCGCTGTGCGTTCCCGCACCCCCTTCTCCAAAGCAATAATTTGAATCGGGGTTTACAATGTGTTCTTTGTTGAGTTTTGCCAAATCTCTCCGCCTGGCGCGTACGTCTTTTCCGCGCTCTAAAACGATGGGCTTAAATCCGTTTTCTATGAGCTGTAATGCAGCAAACAGTCCACAGGGTCCGCTTCCGGCGATAAATACTTCGGGTGTACCGCTCACATTTTTCGTTACGGGCTCAAAGTTAAATTCCGCAGGGCTTTCGCCTTTGCCGAAAATGGAGCAGCGCAATCTAATTAAAACCGGCTTCTTTCGGGCATCGATGGAGCGTTTGTGAATCTCAAATCGCTCATCGGCAGCCATGCCCGCATTGATCAGCTTTTGCTCAATAACGGAAAGGTCTTCTGCTTCGTGCGGAAGGAGTGCAATATCTATAAATTTTGGCATGGCTTTACCCCTCGAAGGTAAGGGTTAAGAAAAAGGTGCGGCTGCGGAGCGATTCAATCGGATTCGAAAACTGCGTGTCTTCGGGAACCAACAAATTGGGAATTCCCGTGGCAATTTTCAACTCTATCCCAAACTTAAAGTATTGGAGAAAAAGGTCAATTCCGCCGCCAAACTCCACTACAAAATCGTCTGAAATGGTTTTTACAATAATGTCGTCGGCAACCTGATTATTTACATCTTCTTCAGATTGCATATTGATGCGGTATCGCGCTCCCCCAACGGCGTAAAAAGCGGTATTTCTCAGCCGGTTGGTGCGCAGTTTCAGGTTTATCGGAAAGTCGATAAAGGTAGACTCAACGCGTTTTTCGAAGGCCACTGTACTGTCCGGGGCGGCGTGGAAAACGTAATTGAGCGTGCGGTCTTCAAAGCTCAG
>JAIVHP010000282.1 GCA_020201045.1 Flavobacteriales bacterium | reverse complement strand
CCGAGACCCGTTCCTTTTTTGGAGCGGGTTTCTTCGTTTCCATACCGGTAGAATTTTTGCGTTACCACAGCTTTTGCCGATTCGGGGATGCCCACGCCCTCGTCTTTCACTTCTAATAAAACGCGCTCGTCGGGCAGAAAAGTCAGGCCTACAGCAATGGGTTTGTTACCACCGTATTTAAGAGCATTCTCAAATAAGTTTGCCACAATAGATTCTACACTCGACGGGTCGGCGTAAATAATGATATTGGGGTCGATATTGAGAATGGGGTCGATGTATCTCGTTTGACCTTTCAGCAGTCGCTCTATGGTTTTAAGAACGAGATCGGAAATGTTTACCCGGGTCTTTTCTACCGGTTCCATCCCGTTTTCAATCCGCGTTGCCAGAAGCACATTCTCTACAAGTTCATTCAGCCTTACCGTATTTTCGGAAGCGTTGTTGTAAAGGGTGGTTACACTTTCTTCGGCGAGGCCTCGTCGCTTAGTAAGGGTTTCCAGACAGAGTTTTATGGCCGAAATGGGTGTCTTTAACTCGTGCGTTATGGAGAGCAGGAAGTTGCGCTGCTGCCGCACCAGTTTTAATTCCTTGCGAATGGTGCGCTGCATAATAAATATACCCAGTAAAAGAAAGGTTAGAAACACAGTGCCTTCTCCAACCACCATGAGAATTTTATTTCTCCTGAATGAAAGTGCCTCGTCGGCGAATAATTCATTGTTAAGATCGATAAGCAGGTAAGCCCACCAAAAGAATTGAAGAAGGATATAAAAAGTAAGCAGGTAAAACAGAAAAATTACCCTGCTACCTGCTTTACTCGTTTTCATATTATTTGTTCTAATTTTTGATTTCCACTTTTTTCCGTAGGTAATATTTAACGCCCTTTCCCTCTTCCATCGAAAGCGGAACAACCGTTACCAGCTCGTAACCCAACTCGGTGAGAAAATTTAAAATTTCATCTTCCGTTTGCATGCCTCCGCTGTTCTGCATTTTAGATTGGGCCTTCAGGAGTGCGGGATCCGAAAGTTTCTGTTGACTCTTTGCATCGCCGTCCATGTTTAATTGATAAGCTCCGGGTTTTCCCTGTACTTTTGCAACAGCGTATTGGTACCTAAAGTTTTCTTTATCTGATGATTTATCCGCTTTTTTTGCTTCGGTTTTTTTGTCGGCTTCCGTTTTCATACTTGATTTTTCTTGTGCTGATGCACTTACAAGAAATAGACTTGCCATCGCCGCAAAAATGATAGATTTAAAGTGAATTCGTTTCATGGTAAATAATTTTGTGAAAATTAGTGGTTTAAATAGTCATAACTGTGATGGGATAGGATTTTGGCTATTTTTGAGGATAATTTGATTTATGAGCCTGTATAAAATAGCTATACACAATCTACCCCGCCCGTTGTTAATTCGTGCAAGTTATGTTTTTAGATTGTTTGCATCAATACTTTACCGCGGAAATAATGTGGAATGCCCAATCTGCAAAAAGCAATTCAGCAAGTTTTTGCCTTATGGTTCCAATCGGGCGTACCGCGAAAATGTGCTCTGCCCGAATTGCCTTTCGCTCGAAAGGCACCGATTGCTCTGGATTTACCTAAATCAAAAGACAAGTTTGTTTACCGCGCCCAATCGCTTTCTGCACATGGCGCCGGAGCAGTGTTTTCACAAGCGTTTCAAGAAATTGAAAAACATCGAATACATCACGGGCGACCTGGAGTCTCCGCTCGCCGAGCACCATTTTGATCTGCACGATATACCTTTTGAATCCAATTCCTTCGACGTAGTAATGTGCAACCACGTACTGGAGCATGTAAACGACGCGGACAAATGCATTTCAGAACTACATCGGGTGCTAAAGCCAGGTGGATGGGCTATAATGCAGGTACCCATAGATTACTCCAGAAATGAAACCTACGAAGACCCGGCTATTGTGAGCCCCGAAGACAGAGAAGAGCATTTTTGGCAAAAAGACCACCTCCGTTTGTTTGGGAAAGATTATCCGGATAAATTGAGAAAAGCCGGTTTCTCAGTAAGAGAAGACGACTTTGTAAATACAATAGGGCAGGATTTGCGCGAGAGATTTAAGCTCCAAAAAGAAGAAGTGATTTATTATGCGACAAAATAAAAAACCCATTCGAAAATCGAATGGGTTTAAAGGTGGTGATGGACGGAATCGAACCGCCGACACAAGGATTTTCAGTCCTTTGCTCTACCGACTGAGCTACATCACCCCGTTTAGAAGCCGCAAATATATATATTTTCCCTTCACAATTACAATTTTATGAACCGGCGGAAATCAGATATGGTTATAGATATTGGAAACACCAGAATGAAGGTGGCCCTCTTTGTTGGAAATGAGTTGGATGGGGTGCTGTTTTTTTCGAACAGAGCGCATAAAAAAGTTGCCGACTTGCTCGAAAAGACACATCCCGAACGGGGGATCGTGAGCAATGTCTCGAAACTCAATAAGCCCGTAGCCAATCTCTTTCGCAAGAATATGGACCTGGTATATTTTGAACAGGCTATAAAAACTCCTGTAGAGATATCTTATAAAACTCCCAAAACCCTCGGTACCGACCGAATAGCCAATGCAGTTGGCGCCCACAAGCTCTATCCAAAAAACAATGTTTTAATTATTGATTTTGGCACCTGTATCAAGTACGATATCGTAACAAAAAACGGCGAATTTAAAGGTGGATCGATCGCTCCCGGCGTGCAGATGCGCTTTAAGAGCATGCATAAAATGACAGGAAAGTTGCCGCGAATTAAAACATGGCTCGAAGAAGATGAAAACTGGCCGGGTACCGATACTAAGTCCAGTATGGTAAGTGGTGTAATTCAGGGAATACATTCCGAAATCTTGCGTTACATGGATATCTCTGCCGAGCATTACAATAATTTAACTGTAATTGCCACCGGTGGTGATTTTATGTTTTTTGATAAAGCGTTTAAAAATATCATCTTTGCGCACCCATATCTCACCCTGCAAGGACTGCATGAAATTCTCATACACAACAAAGGATAAATTAACCGCGATGGTTTTTTTGATGTTTATCGGCACCGCTTACGGTCAGTCTGATTTAACATCTCCATACACCCTATACGGACCTGGATTTCCGCATTTGAGAACTACTGTAAGTCAGGCTGGAGCCAGCGGAAGTGGAATCGCCTTTGCAGACCCCTATAAACTCAATATTGCCAACCCGGCAATTGTAGCATACCACCTCGATCCCATTTTTGAAATTTCGGGTATGGGTACGCAATCTACGTTCTCTACCAATGAAGGTGAATTCGAGAACAATTCTTTCTTGTTGAATAACCTTAGTTTAAGCTTTCCAATAAAGCGCGGTGTTTGGGGGCTTTCGCTCGGAATAGTCCCGCTCACCACGGTGGGCTACGGGGTTTCGTCTAGAGACAATAACCCAGAGCTTGAATCGCAACCGGTTACCGAGTATTCGGGCGACGGTGGAATAAGCCAGGCCTACATTGGCACGGGGTATAAGATTTACGGGAAAATTGACTCTGCAAATAACGTAACGGCGCTTGCTTTGGGCGCTAACCTTAACTACAACTTCGGAACCGTAAATTCGTCGCGGATGAACTTTTTCCCCGAAGATGCAACGATTCGCGGATTAAGAGCGGAAGAGAGCTTGCTTATACGCGATGTAAACCTGGAGTTTGGGTTGCACTATCAGGGAAATATCATCAAGCGAACCAATGACAACGGTAGGTACTTGAAATTTAATGTCGGTGCGGCTTACAATATGCAATCCGATTTAGGTACAGAGCGCAGCGAATACGCTTATACGTTCAGAGGAACAACGGGGTCGCAAGCGAGTTTGTCTGATACGCTGGCCTTTTCAGACCGGGAAAAGGGATCCGTCCGAATTCCAACTCGAATAACCGTAGGAGTGAGCCTGGATTACGTTTCGACGAAAAGAGCACGTCTCAGATTTTCTGCCGACTACGCTACCCAAACGTGGTCTGAATATCGAACAACTTTCTCGGACGAATCCCTGGGTTTTAGATTTTCAGATAGCGAGCGCTATAGCACCGGCTTAGAGTTTACCCCCCAAGTGGGTTCCACGAAGTATTTCGAACGGATTGAGTACAGGGCTGGGTTTAAATACGAAAAATCGAGTTTAACACTAAGAGATACAGATATCGACGATGTTGGCATGAGTTTTGGTTTAACTTTGCCGATTCACCATAGAAGGGCGATTTCAAAATCTACCTTCAGTATCGCTGGAGCATACGGTAAATATGGTACAACAGCTAATGGATTGATTCAAGAAGATTATTTTAGAATATACGTGGGGTTCTCATTTACTCCACATTTTCGAAACAGGTGGTTTGTTAAACCCAAATACGATTAAATCAAATTAAAGAGATGAAACGATTAGTATTTAGTTTTTTGATTTCGGGCTTGCTCGCCTTTACGGCGAGTGCGCAAGACGACAGCAAGTACGGAGACACGCCCGAAGAAGTGAAGAAGTGCAAAGAATGTATTTCACTCTACAGGGAATTTAGAGATCAGGATCAGGAGAAAGACGCTCTGAAGTATTGGAGATGTGCCTTAAAAACCTGCCCAGCGAGTGCAAAAACGCTGTACATAGATGGGGCTCGTTTTTACGGAAACATCCTGGATAAAATCTTTGAAAACCCGGAAAAAGTCGATGAAAGGGATGCCTACATTGATACCTTGATGACGGTTTACGATATGCGTATGGAATACTTCAACGAAGAAGGCAAAGTGCTCGCGATGAAGGCTGTTGATTTATTCAAGTACGACGATTCAAAGGCGAAGGAAGCCAATGAAATCCTGGCCAAGGCTATGGATGTTACCAAAAATGAAACCGATGCCATTACTGCATCTAAATACTACCAAACGCTTTACGAGATGTACAAAAACGATCAGGCCACAAAGTCTGATCTCCTGGTGGAGTACATGCCCGTCCTCGATATTTTGGACTACAATATTTTCCGATTAGAAGATGAAAAATTGGTAGATCGTTACGAAAAGGCGAAAAAGAATTTGGACGCCTTTTTTGTGAAAATTGCAGAATGCGAAGATATTTACCGGATTCTCGGTGAGCGCATCTCACAATCGCCAAACGATATCAAACTAAATCAAAAGGCACTGGCAGTTATGAATAAGCGAGACTGCACAGACGATCCGCTGTATGTGGAAGTAGCGGAGCGCGTATATAAGGACGAGCCTACGGCACCTGCCGCTTACTCAATCGGTATCGAGAAACTCAAAACAAAAGACTACAGTGATGCCCTCAATTACTTTGAAGAGGCCATAGAGCTCTGTGGAAATTGTGTTGACATCAACCGGTACTACCTTCGGGCGGGCCAAACCGCAACCATTGTTGGTAAAGCTTCAAAGGCTCGAACTTTTGCGAATAATATTCTCGAAACCGAGCCCAATAATGGAGAAGCTTACATGCTAATTGGCGATGCCATTGCCGGTTCTGCAAACTCTTGCGACGATGGAAAGCTCGGAAAAGCTTCAGCTTACTGGCTGGCCACAGACTACTATGCCAAAGCGCGAAATGCAGACCCATCTGTTGCATCTAAAGCGAATCAGAAAATTTCTGGGTATCAAAAGTACTTTCCCGCTACGAAAGATGTATTCTACCACAACTTAAATAAGGGAGACTCTTATATGGTAGAGTGTTTCGGCGAAAGCACTACTGTTCGAACCAACGATTGATTTTGAAGGTCGGCGCCTATAAAATCAAGATGCGTTTTACACCGGTCGCAATTATTGTGGCCGGTGTATTTTTTTCCTGCCAGTCTAACGAATTAAAAGAGGTGCTGGAATATTCAGCACAAGAAGAGCTACCGGCGCGAAGCACGGCAAATGTACTCTACACCTACACCGATTCAGGAATGGTAAACAACACGCTGAGAGCGGCAAAGGTAGATCAGTTCTCTACCGAAGACTCTACTTACAGCGTAATAACCGGTGGGTTTGAGCTGAAGTTTTTTACGTCAAGTGGCGAATTGGACGGAAAGCTAACGGCCATCAATGCTTATTTATACGACCAGAACTCTCTGATGGTAGCAAGAGATTCAGTGGTGTTTGTAAATCGCGACAATGAAGTGCTCAAAACCGAAGAGCTGATTTGGGTTCAGGATAGCGCTATTGTTTACACCGATAAATTTGTTACTATTGAGAGAGACGCTGGTGTGATTTACGGAAAGGGACTCCGGGCAAATGAGAATTTCACAAACTACGATATCACTCAGCCGCAAGGCGACTTTTATATAGAAGATGAACAATAAGAACAACAACAATCTAAAAAAGGTAAGTTTGGTGATGGAGAAATTCTGGCTCGTACTTGCCATTTTGTCCCTGCTGGGCGTTATTTACATTTTTATTGTAGACGGGATGGACCGCAACAATATTCAATACCTTATTTTTCCGGCGCTTGCCGGCGCTATGTATGGTTTTCGAACCTTTTTCAGGAAGCGAATGGAGAACCGGGAAGATTGAGTTGAGATAAACTACTTTTGCAGTAAATGGAGCTCGTTTTCTTTTTAGTACTTACAATATTGTTTTCCGCCTTCTTCTCGGGTGTGGAAATCGCATTTATTACATCAAACAAGCTTAAAATAGAACTCGAAAACAAGCACGGAGCCTTCTCGGCAAAGCTGCTTTCGAACTTTATTCAAAAGCCGGGACGCTTTATAGGCACTATGCTGGTAGGCAACAATATCGCTTTGGTGGTTTACGGTATTTTGATGGCGAAACTCTGCGATCCCATTCTTCAGAGCTGGGGCATGAGCGAAGTTTGGATTCTACTCACCCAAACATTGATTTCTACCCTTATAATTCTTTTCGCCGGCGAATTTATTCCAAAAACGCTGTTTCGAATCAACTCAAACTTTATTTTGAATGTATTCGCACTGCCGCTGCAAATTGTGTATATCCTTCTGTGGCCGATAATGATTTTTATGGTCGGGCTCTCGGAGCTTTTTATTAAAGTCGTTTTTCGCGTAGATGCCGGAAAGCAAGAAATCGCTTTCGGACGTGTAGATCTGGACAATTACGTAAAGGAAATAACAAAAGAAGCCGATGGAGCCGAAGAGGAGATAGATCACGAGATACATATTTTTCAAAATGCGCTGGACTTTTCAAAGGTCAAAGCCAGAGACTGTATGGTGCCGCGCACAGAAATTGCCGCGGTAGAAATTGAAGATGATATCCGCGAACTGAAGGAATTATTTATAGAAACCGGACACTCTAAAGTGCTGGTTTACCGGGATAATATCGATAACATTATCGGCTACGTAAACTCTGCCGATCTCTTTGACTCGCCGACGAGTATAAAGCACGTTATCGTTCCGGTAATTATTATCCCCGAAACGATTTCTGCTAAGGAAGTGCTCGAGCTTTTTATCAAACAAAATAAAAGCATTTCCGTAGTGGTTGATGAGTTTGGTGGAACGAGTGGGATACTCACTATCGAAGATATCATCGAAGAAATATTTGGAGATATTGAAGACGAACACGATAAAGATGAATTTATAGAAGAGCAAATTAGTGAGCATTCATTTCATTTTTCCGCCCGACTCGAAATAGATTATTTAAACGATAAGTATAAATTGAATTTGCCCGAAAGTGAAGAATACGAAACACTGGCGGGATTAATTTTAAATCAGTGCGAGCGAATTCCCGAGTTAAATGCAATCGTAGAAACTGAAGAATATACCTTTAAAATCACCGGTGTTACAAACGTTAGAATAGAAACGGTGCTCGTTGAGGTATTGACTGAAGATTAGTTCATTTCGATGGCAGATATTTGTATATTCGCAGACTTCAAAAATTCCAGATTTAATGGCAGCAATAGGTAAAATTCGCGAACAGAGTACACTCCTGCTCATCGTAATAGGGGGAGCAATGGTAGCTTTCGTTCTCGGAGATATTTTTTCGAACCGCGGATCGACTCCCGCAGATGAATATGTAGGAGAAGTTTTCGGCGAAGAGATTAACATGATGGAGTACGAGCAGCGGGTTCGAAATAGAAAGGAAGGTCTTTCCAGTATTGGCCAGCCCGTTTCTACAGAACAAGATCAGCAAATCCGAAATCAGGTGTGGAACGACATGATTCAGGAAAAAATCATGTACGCTGAATTGAACGACCTTGGAATGCGACTCGGTCAAGATGAGTTCGACGACATCAGATTTGGAGAAAATGTGCGCTCCGAGTTTGCCAATGACCAAAACTTCCAGAGTCAGGAAACAGGTCAATTCGATCCGCAACTCGTTCAAAACTACTTCGCATTTCTAAAAGAGCGATACCAATTGTTTTACAATAATCAGGTAAATAGAATTGTAAACGAGCGCCTATACGAAAAGTACAATAATTTGGTGAAGGGCGGTGTTTACATCAATACCCTTGAAGGCAAAGACGAGTACTACCGTCAAGAAGCTAAGGTGCGCTTCAATTTCGTTGTTAAGGAATATACGAGTGTTCCAGATTCTACGGTAGAGGTTACCGATGCCGACCTAAGAGAATACTACGATGAACACAAAGACGAAGACCGTTTTGAGCGCGATGCCGAAGTAGATCTCAAATTTGTGGTGTGGGAAGTGAAAGCCACGGAAGAAGACGAACTGGATATCAGGCAGGGCCTTGAAGAGCTCAAAGGAAATTTTGATAACGCCAGAAACGATTCGTTGTTTGTACTTCAGTACAGCGATACCAAAAATGCCGAAAGCACACCGATTAATAGCAAAGACAACGCGGAGCTGGAAGAGCTTATCGATAATGCAGTAGTTGGCGATGTGATTGGACCGTATAAAACCGGAAGCGAAATTGCCATTGCAAAAATTACTAAAATTGGAACGGAAGAGGAGGCTACGGCCAGACACATTCTTTTGTCGAAGAGCACCGAGCCCGACACTGATGTTCTCGAAGCCAGAGCCGATAGTATAAAGCGTGTTATTGAGCGAAATAATAATTTCGAAGAGATGGTACCGCTTTTCAGCGAAGATCCCGGATCTATCGAAGATGGAGGGGTATACGAGTGGTTTGATAGAAAGACAATGGTTCCCGAGTTTACGGAAGCTTCGTTTGACCGCCCAGTTGGTTCGTTGAACGTGGTGGAGACAGATTACGGATACCACATTGTGGAGCCGCTCGACAAACGCGAAGGTAAAGTTTTGGAAGGCCTTATTGTAGACCAGCGTATTCAACCGTCAAATCAAACGTTTAATAATGCTTACGATGAGGCAAACGAATTTGCCATTTCTTCCGAGACACTCGAAGGCATGGTTGCCGAAGCCGAAGAGCGCGGTTATGAATTGAAAGAATCAGATAATGTTTCCGCTCAAACCAGAAGTCTGCCCGGGGTTACTTCTTCTGCCGACGCCATAAGGTGGGCGCACAAAGAAGAGGAATCGAAAGTTGGAGATATCAGCGAACCTTTCGAATTTGGCAACAAGATTATCGTTGTTGGATTGGAAGATCGACGCGAAGCGGGAAGGCAGTCTTTTGAAGATGCCAGGGAAAAAATTAGACCAGACGTGATCCTCGAATTGAAGAAAGAGATGTTTAAAGCCGAGATGGACGGAAAATCGCTCGAAGAACTCGAAAGTGAATTGGGATTGGAAACAAAGCTTGCGGCAAACGTGTCTGAAAAACGGCCGAGCCTTCCCGGTGGAGCCAGTGAACCCTACATTGTGGGGTACGCACTTTCTATGGCAGAAGGAAATCGAAGCACACCAATCGCAGGTGATCGTGGCGTCTATGTGGTGCAACTGGAGTCTAAAACGCAAGTTGAGCCGAGAGACGAGTACATTACTTATCAGGACGAAGTTCAGGAGAATAAACTCAACTCCATGCGCACCTATACCTCCGGCACCTACCGAGCGCTTAAAGATTTTGCAAACGTTAAAGACCAGAGATCCAGAGCGTTTTAACCTATCATATAACATAATCTCTAAGTCCCTGATTTTTAGACAAGAGAGTTTGGCGAAATCCCGAATGCGTTTCGGGGATTCTCCATCCATTCGGCGGAGCTCAAGCGTCAGCGCTATTTTTTTGCGTATGGCTATCCAGATAAACAGTTATCAAAATAGATGATAGGAGCAGCGCTCATAGAGGAACTATCATATAACTAAACCGCTTTATT
>JAIVHP010000415.1 GCA_020201045.1 Flavobacteriales bacterium | reverse complement strand
TCGTTTACCTGGCTGTAGTCAACCGCGATCAGGATCACATGAAGCTCAATTCGTACAAATTCGTATCGGGGGAGATTGTGAAAACGCTTTTCGAAGAAAAACACGAGAAATACGTAGAGCCCGAAAACCCGCCCCGATTTATGCCGGATGGGAGTTTCATCTGGTTTAGCGAAAGAGATGGCTACAACCACCTTTACCACTACCGGGAGAGCGGCGAATTGATCGGGCAGGTTACCCGTGGCGAATACGATGTACTCCAGATTGTATCGACCGATAAACGGGGCAAAAAGCTCGCGATTCTTACCACTGATGGATTGATGAGCAGGGCCGTGCGCATTGTGGATGTGAAATCGGGAAAAACCAGGCGCGTAGACGACCGGGAGGGAAGCTTTACTGCATACGGAGATGACGGAACAGATTTAATCGTTAAATACCGCTCAAAAGACAACCCCGGAGAGATTTCGTCTTACCGCTCATCGGGAAAGCAAGTTCGTCTTTTGCTCAAGGCCGATAATCCATTGGAGAAGTACAAAATTGGCGAAGTTGAATTTCCGGTGGTAGCGGCAAACGACGGCACACCGCTCCAGGCCAGATTGATAAAACCACACGATTTTGACCCCACAAAGAACTACCCCGTTTTGGTTTACCTCTACGGCGGGCCGCACGCCCAAATGGTGCGAAACGATGTGCGTGGCGGTGCTCCAATGTGGATGTTTTACGCAGCAAATCGGGGGTATTTGGTTTTTACCATAGATAACCGCGGTTCGGCAAACCGAGGGCTGGAATTTGAGCAAGCTACGTTTAGAAACCTGGGAAATGTTGAGATGCAAGACCAGTTGAGCGGAGTGGATTACCTGTCTACGCTGGCTTATGCCGATACTAGCCGAATGGCGGTTCACGGATGGAGCTACGGCGGATTTATGACCACTTCGCTTATGCTTCGCAATCCGGGTGTATTTGATGTTGGCGTGGCCGGTGGGCCGGTCACTGATTGGCGCATGTACGAGGTAATGTACGGAGAGCGCTACATGGACACCCCGGAAGAGAATCCGGAAGGTTATGAGAATGCCGATCTAAAAAATTACACCCAGAATCTGGAAGGGAAGCTTTTGTTGATTCACGGTTTGCAAGATAATGTGGTGGTTCCGCAGCACTCTTACACCTTGCTCAAATCTTTTGTGGACCATGGAAAACAAGTTGATTTCTTCGTTTACCCGGGATACGAACACAATGTGCGTGGCAAAGACCGCGTACACCTTATGGCGAAAGTTTTAGATTACATCGACTTACACCTGAAGTAAAAATGGAGTTCGAGGAGAAAGTTCAGCGCGCCATTCCAGTTATGAAATCCCTCTACGGCGAGAAACTCGACGAGCAGGGGAGGGCTTACTTCATTCCAGCATCAGGTTCGGGAAGGCGTTTTGCAATCACCGATATTCACGGTTGTTTTGAGACTTTTTGCCGACTGCTTCAAAAAATTGATCTGCAGAAAACCGACCAACTCTTCCTTCTCGGCGACTTGGTAGACCGGGCGCCCTATTCTTTTTATGTGCTGAATAAAGTGGTAGATCTTATTCTCGATGGGTATCAGGTTTATTGCCTCCGCGGCAATCACGAGCAAATTTTTATCGAATTAAATCAGCACATCACGGCAGAGTTGTTCGCTTTTTCAAAAAGGCAAAGTAGTATGCATCTGCTGGGAAAGAACTACTATCTAAAACCGGGTGTTCGCGAATTTTTTGAATCGCTCCCTTATTATTTTGAAACCGAAAAGGAATTCCTGGTACACGCTGGGTTTAACACCGGGCTAGACAACGCTTTCGAAGATTGGCGATCGATGTTGTGGATACGCGGGTTTAAATACAAAACCAAGAAGTTTAAGGGCAAATCAGTGGTTCACGGGCATGTACCTACAACGAAGAAAGAAATAGCGTTTGAAATTTCTGCAGGTAGAGATATATGTTTGGACAACGGTTGTGTGCGAGCTCAGGTTCCGGGGTACGGAAGGCTGCTTTGCCTGGATTTGGACACCTTGAAGCTGCACTCCAAAAAGAACAGCGACCTGATCCCCATTATTTAAAAGAACCGGCTCACCCAGGTTTTCGACGCCGGGGTAATCCACGCTTCGCGCATTTGCTTCACAGAAGAAACGGTATTGTTAAACACCGGTGTATTTGCATCAATCGATCCCGATGAAATGGCTTCGGGGATTTCATTCATGGGGATAATTTGAACCGTCCCATCGATCATAAATGCCACTTCTGTGCGGTTCATTAGAACGATTTGCATTTCCCGCTCTATATTTTTGATGAATCTCACCGACGAATCGATCGAGCATCCGCTGGCGCCGTGCGCCGATTCATCTACAAAAAGACAAAGAAACCGATTGAAATAAATGCGGTGCCTGGCCACCAGATTTTGACCGTGAGCGGCCCACTGTTTGGTGAATTCGTCGCAGAGGGCGTTTAATTTTTCCGTTTCATCGTCGGTCAATGCGCGCGACGACTGGTAAATCCACACCCTTGAAGCATCGCTAATCGATTCGGGAATGGCAATATTTTCAACTTCATTTAAGGTCATAGGTCTGCTGCTTGTGCGATGAGTTCTGATATATCTAAAACTTCGGTTTCATCCTCCTTGTCAAAATTCTTAACCCCATCGGTCATCATGGTATTGCAAAACGGGCAACCTGTGGCGATGTATTGGGGCTTAATTTCCAGGGCTTCTTCGGTGCGTTCTATATTCACTTCCTTATTGCCCTTTTCGGCTTCTTTAAACATTTGCGCACCACCAGCGCCGCAACATAGTCCTTTGCTTTTGCAACGGCGCATCTCTACCAATTCGGCATCCAACTTTTCCAGAAGAGACCGCGG
>JAIVHP010000414.1 GCA_020201045.1 Flavobacteriales bacterium | reverse complement strand
GCTGTAGCCGAAATCAAAGAATTCAGGGTTAGTCGGAGCGAAGAACCTACCAAAATCTCAATTCGGGCCAAACAGCCCAATCGAATAGGGTATTTTGGTCGCAATGAAAAATCTTGTTGTTTCCGGTTTTATCGAAAATGGCCTTATGCGGATACGGTTGAATGATGTGGTGATTATTGACGGAAGTGGTGATTTTGAAACAGAATTAGACCCGAACACCGAAAACCTGATTACCTGGTACGTGGAAGGGAAACCAAAAAGCAGTTTTCGAATTACCATCTCATCACCGGCCGAATCGAGCTTTCAGATCAATAAGGCCCTGAGCTTACGAGGAAAAGAAACCGGCGTCCATATCGTTCAAACCTAAGTTATGAATCACCTTATAACCTTTGCAGAAGCCCAAACGCTGATAGAAAACTTTGTGAACCATCCCATCCTGGGCGATATTGCCCTGAATAAGGCCGTAAGCGGAACGATAGATAAAAATAGTTTCCAAACTCAGGAAGAACCTAAACCGGGGCTGTGGTCTGGAAAGATGGCCTGGTATTGCTGGGATACTAATTCACCGTACGTTTACCACTCCTTTTTTCTCGCCTTTGAACAATTCAACAATTACAACAGTAACGCAGCTCCGGGGCAGCCCGAGCACCTTGAACTTCAAATTGCAAATAAGCAGCACACCTTTACTCCGGGCCAAAGTGTGGGAGATATGCTGCTCAATGAGCAACACGCACTACTAAACCCCATCAACTTTAAATTATCAAGGGCTGTGGTGAATTCTTGCGTACAAAGCTTTGGAACTGATTTCCCAAAGGATCAGAGCAACGCGCCGTTTAATACGCACCCTTTCGGCTTTTTCAATAACAATAGCCCATCCGGCGGCGGCCAATCTGAATGGGAAGCATTTATCGGCCAACCCGGACTGGTAGCTATTCGCTATTATTTTGGATTCGATGGATCGGAAACCACCAATAAAATTCGGGTTATCCTGGTAGGGGTGAATGGAAGCGGCAAGAACATGCTGAGCAATGCATCTAGCGATCTTATTCTAGAACGATGTGAACCATAGTGGTCTCGATACTTTCGCAACAATACGCACCCTTTCGGCTTTTTCAATAACAATAGCCCATCCGGCGGCGGCCAATCTGAATGGGAAGCATTTATCGGCCAACCCGGACTGGTAGCTATTCGTTATTATTTTGGATTCGACGGATCGGAAACCACCAATAAAATTCGGGTTATCCTGGTAGGGGTGAACGGTAGTGGTAAGAATATGCTCAGCAATGGCCCAGGCGATCTTATATTAGAGCGATGCGATCCGTAGTGGTCTCGATACAATTCTCTTCCGTCGGATTACTCAACCTGACATCGAGACGCTTTGGAGGCGATTGCCATTACTATTAATGCAAAACATATACATTCGCACCAAATAGGCTTTATGACCTGGATGGAATGGTACGAAGACGTGTTTATGCGATTGCTCGTCTTCTTCCTTTTGGGGTTTAATACCGTTCTCTATCTGCGTGGCGCATCGCTTGTATTCAAGTCATTTCTTCTTTTTCTTGTTGTTGGCGAATTGGCCGGCATCAGTATGAATGTTTCCATGCGGGAGACGGGAACTACCGACCTGGCCTGGGAAATTCGCTACGTATACGGGCTATTCGATACGGTGTATTTAATGTGGCTCGCCGCCTATACTGGCAACTACCGAAATCGGAAAAAACTTTCGAAAATACTCCCATCTATTGCAGGTGGTATTTGGTTTATCTTTCTCATACTCCACTACACCGGCGTATTCGAATTCGATATCGGGTTTTGGGAGAGCTCTATGGGCATGGTTTTGACCATCGCCATAGGGTTTGCGCTGCTCAGTAGGGTAGAAGTTCCCGATTCGAATCCCTTGCGAAATCCCATAAACATCCTACTCACTTCTCAACTGATATACGTTTTCTCTACGATCACCATATTCGGAATTGCCGGAACGGAAATACGCGATCGGTTTTATTTTATCCACCACATCATCCACGTTCTGCGCGATTTCGGAATTATTGCCGCCATGGTATTCGAATACAAACGGCTTGGCAATGCCGGATTCAAATCTTAACCCACCGGATTCTAAATTCATCTGCCGTTTTCGCGAAAGCGATAAAAACCAAACCCGGGTATACCGTATTTTCGATGTGGATATTCAATCAATCTAAAACTTAAGAGTTGTTGCTAAAATGATTTGATTGTTCAGGGCTATGAACTAGAGTGAGCTTTGAGAATTGACAACTCTTAATAAGAAGAACCCCGGCAAAGGCACCGGGGTTCTTTATTGATATCGCGAATCATAAATATCTCTGCATATATTTGAGAAGAACTTTCTAAACATATGTCGAATCGTATTCGCGACCTTGTTATCGTCGGTGCCGGAATTTCCGGAATAGGAACGGCCTATTGGCTAAAGCGGAAATGTCCCAAAAAAGACTTTACCATTTTAGAAGCACGTGATTCCATGGGCGGCACCTGGTCGTTATTCAAATACCCCGGAATACGCTCAGATTCAGACATGTTTACCTTTGGATACCGGTTTAAGCCCTGGAACAACCCGCAGTCTATTTCAAGCGGCGAAAACATTCTGGAATACCTGAGAGAAACCGCTACAGACGCCGGGATAGATGAGCACATCAAGTTTGGGCATAAGATGATCAGCGCCAACTGGAGCGACGAATCACGGACGTGGAGCTTAAACGTGCGCACACCAAAAGGAGAGGAGGAGATAGTCTGCAAATTCCTGAGTATTTGTACCGGTTACTACGATTACCACGAAGCGCATCGGCCGCCGTTTAAGGGGGAAGAAAACTTCAAAGGAAAAATTGTCGTCCCGCAGTTTTGGTCAAAAGACCTGAATTACAGCGGAAAGAAAATGGCCGTGGTAGGTAGCGGCGCCACCGCGGTAACCTTAGTTCCTTCGCTGGTTGAATCGGGCGCTTTGCACGTTACCATGGTGCAGCGTTCGCCCACATATATTATGAACCTTCCCAACCGAAACAAACTTTTTATGGGGTTAAAAAAAGTGCTTCCCGGCAAATGGGCATACAGGCTCACCCGCTGGAAAAACATTTCCCTGCAAATGATTTCTTTTGGGCTTTCCAAACTCTTTCCCAAAGCGATGAAACGCCTGCTGATAAATGCAGCGGCAAAAGATTTACCCGATAACTACCCCGTTGAAAAGCACTTCAATCCGCGTTACAACCCCTGGGAGCAACGGCTGTGCGTAGTTCCCGATGGCGACTTATTTCGGGTTATAAAAGCGGGAAAGGCCACAGTAAACACCGGGGCCATATCGCACTTTACAGAAAGCGGCCTGATCATGGAGTCGGGCGATGAAATAGCTGCCGATATAGTCGTCCTAGCCACAGGGCTGAAGATGCAATTACTCGGCGGCGCTTCCATAAGCGTAAACGGCACCCCGGCATTGTTTAAAGACGCCATGATATATAAAGGAATGATGGTAAGCGATTTACCCAATTTCATCTACGCTTTTGGTTACACCAATGCATCGTGGACTTTAAAGGTAGATCTCACGGCCAATTACCTTTGCAAGCTGCTGAATTACATGGATCGCAAGGGGTATGAAGTGGTAACCCCGCAGCGGGAAAACCTGGAATCGGACGATGATTTTTTAAACCTGAGTTCGGGATATATCAAGCGCGCCAAAAAGATCTTGCCCAAGCAAGGGAAACGAAGGCCGTGGCGGGTGTATCAGAATTACCTCGTAGATATGCTTGCCACGCGGTTTGGGCGTGTGAAGGATAGAGTTTTGAAGTTTGAACGATGAAAGATTTTTCGAAAAAGACGGTTGTAATCACCGGTGCCGGATCGGGGATCGGCCGCGCGCTAGCAGTTGAGTTTGGAAAGTTGGGTGCGAAGCTGGCCCTGAACGACTTTAAAAAGGATGGATTGGATGAAACGGTGTCTATGC
>JAIVHP010000413.1 GCA_020201045.1 Flavobacteriales bacterium | reverse complement strand
AACTGCGGGGTCGAGGTTGTTTTGAATCATCAACATGATGGCTGCAGCCTGCTTGCTCTTCGCCGGATATTCTTTGATAGGCCTTGCCTTCATGGTGTATGAAGGGCGGAAGCGATACATGTAGATCCGGCCGTATGCGCGAAGTTCTTCCCTGAATTCCGGAGCAAGTGTGCTGTGCATGTGCTCCGGAAAATAGCGCAGCGCGTTACGAATGGCGAGCTTTTCTTCTTCCGGGTTCAGAATTTTTTTTCTTTTCGGCGCGTGGCTTACGCTTTCATCTAAGGTGGGTTTAGGCGGGAGTTCTGTGGGGATTCCCTGTGCGATTAGCGCTTTAAAATCCAATGCTTTCTCGGGTGTTGTCGTTGCCATAGTTCTCAATTCTCAAAGGTTCTTTTTCTCGGATTAAATCCGTACGGGCAGTGTTTGCAACCATTTTGGCAGCAGTACCCTCGCTTTAAGTGATACTTTTCCGTAAAAACGATGTAGCCCTGCTCGCTGTAATAATAATCTTCAGGGTCTAGGTTACTACGCTTGTTAAAGCCGCTCATATCGCTGGCCATATCCTTAAAATTCGGTTTTTAACTTCTTCCGCAAACTTAACACGAAATGAGCAGAAATGATGCGAAGCGCGGTGGTTTAGCAATATGTTTTGAACCTTTGCGCATAATTATCGTAGTTTTGCGCCTTTAAATTTTGGGATGACTGTCGAAGAATTTTTCAAACACTTTGAGGATGAACTCAAGACCAATGAGCGTCTTACGAGTTACCACCGCGTAGTGAATTCCAAAAAGCTGTACAAATTCAGACGGGCCTATATTGAGCAGCGATTCAATTTTGTGCTCGATCAGATTAAAAAGCCCCATTCAAAAATTTGGGATGTGGGTTGTGGATTTGGAACCACTAGCATTTTACTCGCCCTAAACGGCCACCAAGTTCACGGTTCCACGCTTGAATATTACTACGAAGAGATTCAGGAACGCATTAAATACTGGAGCCAGTTCGGAGACTTGTCGGGGCTCGATATCGCCTACGAAAATATGTTTGATTCCTACCCGGCCGATGAAAGCCTGGATTACATCGTAGCTCAGGATACCCTGCACCATCTTGAGCCTTTTAAGAATGCAGTTGGGGTTTTTTACAAAACCTTAAAACCCGGTGGGAAAATTGTTGCGAGCGAAGAGAATGGAAATAATATCATCTGCAACATCAAGCATTTCAGGGAAAGGGGTTTTAATCGAATTTCAAAATACTACGACGAAAAGCTGAATCAGGATATTGTTTTCGGAAATGAGAATACGCGCAGCCTCGCAAAGTGGAAACGGGAGTTTGCCAGAAAGGATTTTATATTTGATGAAGAGAGTGTAGAGTACATTCGTTACTTTTTGCCCGGGAAGTACAAGAAGGCTTCCGTAGAAGAAATTATAAAGCAAGAGCGAGAGCTTTGGCGAAAGAGTCCCATCATCCGTGAATTATTTTTCTTCGGTATGAATTTCACACTCCAAAAGCCCTGATGCGCATAGCAGTAAACACCAGGTTATTGATTAAAGGTAAACTGGAAGGCATAGGCTGGTTTACTTACGAGAGCTTAAAAAGAATTGTCGCCGCACATCCAGAGCACGAGTTCATTTTTATTTTTGACCGGAAGCCGCACCCGGATTTTATTTTTGGCGATAACGTAAAAGCTGTAGTTGCACACCCACAGGCGAGACACCCCATTCTGTGGTATTTGTTTTTTGAATACGGAGTGCGACGGGTTCTAAAAAAATTCAAACCCGATTTATTTTTATCTCCCGATGGTTGGCTCTGCCTAAACACTTCCGTTAAATCTTTGGCCGTTATTCACGATCTCAATTTTGAAGCCCACCCGGAGTTTTTGCCAAATCACATCGGGAGATACTACCGGCACTTTTTTCCAAAGTTTGCGCGTAAGGCAAACCGGATTGCCACTGTTTCGGAATTCACCAAAAGCGATATTTCAAATCGATATGGCGTTTCTGCCGACAGAATTGACGTGGTATACAACGGAGCAAACAAGGCATTTAGACCGCTCAACTCATCGGAAATCCAGGAAGTACGACAAATGTATTCAGGTGGCAATCCCTACTTTTTATTTGTTGGACTCATTCACCCCCGAAAAAATTTGGAGAACCAACTTAAGGCCTTTGAAATATTTAAGCGCGAAACGCAATCTGAGATGAAATTTCTCGTGGTAGGAGCAAGGCATTGGTGGAGCGCAGAACTCGAAGCAATCACAACTAAATCTGAATTTAAGGATGATATTCACCTTCTCGGGCGCAAGAGCCTCGACGATTTGGTGTTGCTGTATGGCGCTGCTTTTGCCTTAATGTACGTCAGTTATTTTGAAGGTTTTGGTATTCCGATTACCGAGGCCTTTCAAGCCGAAACTCCAGTTATTACTTCTACCGAAAGTTCCATGCCCGAGATTTGTGGTAATGCCGGGTTGGTTGTGAATCCCCAAAGTACTTCAGATATTTCTAGCGCTATGAAAAAACTGGCCGGCGATGATTTGCTGAGACAAAAATTAATAGATGAAGGCATAAAACGCCGTTCTTATTTTAGTTGGGACAAGACGGCCGAACTTCTTTGGCGCTCCATCGAGAAGGCTATATCCTAAACGTCATTTACATTTGCGCATTGAGAATGTCGAGCGCGCTTGGTTATGCTGCGCCATTTGTATTTTAAAACAAATGAATTGATGTTCGCGATAAAATAGTAATGTTGCAATTAGCTGCTTTCGAATAGCGGCGATTTGGGGATCAATAACTTCAACAATCGAAATATCGCCCAAAATCAACAGCTCATTGGAAAACACTTTTCCAAACTATTCAGCGCAAAAGCCCTATTGGCCATAATTTATGCAGGTATAACCCTGGTGCTGGGACTGGTGCTCGGATACCACGGGGTAGACTTCTGGATTTTGCTTGTCCTGGTTTTTAATCAGGTAATTGTATCTTTTATACTGTTTGCACGGTCTAATTTGGCTGCACTCCATTTATTTACCCGAGATAGCGCCGTTTCTGTTTTAGACCGTGGATTGCTTATCATTTTTTGCTCTATCCTGCTGTTTACCAATATTACTGGCGAAGCATTTTCTATTTTATGGTTTGTCTACCTGCAAACACTGAGCTATGTAATCACATTGATTGTGGCGCTTTCGTTGATTTGGAAAAGGGCGGGCAGGCTCCGATGGAATCTTGAGAAGGCATTCAGCATCTTAATTTTTAAGAAGAGCATACCCTACGCTCTTTTTATTCTCGCGGGCATGCTCTACACCCGTATAGATGGAATTATGATCGAGAACATCCTCGCCGATGGAAGCACCCAGGCCGGCCATTACGCGCAGGGTTACCGATTTTACGAAGCAGCCGGAATGTTTGCACTTCTATTTGGAACGCTGCTCTTACCTACCTATTCCCGAATGCTGAAAGACAAAGAAAACGTTCTGAAAATCGTTCAAATTTCGGCGCGGATTTTAATGGGGCTCGGCGCTTTTGCAGCGATATTTACATTTTATCACGGCGATTGGCTTCTCAATTGGCGCTATATCGACGTGGATGAACAATCTGTAAATTCCTTTATCGCATTGATGATTGGATTTTTTGGGGTGTGCATGTTTTACGTGTACGGAACCCTTATGACTGCAAATGAAAATCTCAAAGAGTTGAATTTTATCGCTTTCGGAGGCTTACTTATAAATGTGGTATTAAACTTTATCCTTATACCCGAATTTTTGGCTTTTGGTGCTGCAATAACGACGATGGTAACACAGTTTTTTGCCGGCCTGGCGCAACTCATTTTCGTGGTTATTCATTTTAGACTGGGGATGAATTACAAGATGATCGCTCAGTTTTTCATCTTCTTCGTTGCATACATTGGTATGAATCTCGTGCTGGTATCGTATCTGGATTCAGACTTATACGCTGCGCTCTTTTCTGTGATTTCGGGCTTGGGCAAATTAAGGTTCTCCTGAAACCTGAAAAATAGGTAGCTGAGGGCTTAATATTTATACTTTTGTCGCGTTTTAAGCAAAACTTTTTTTAATGGAATCAAACAACTTTGATTTTTCTGCGATTGTGAAAATCGTCAGAAAAAATTTCCGGCTTTTTGTCGTTGTGGGTATAATTGCCGTAATACTATCTGTTGTATTCAGTGGCCCCGCTTTTATGGAGCCCAAGTTCAAATCTGTTGCCGTCGTATATCCTTACAACATCAACACGTACAGCGATGAGTCTGAAACCGAACAGCTTTTGCAGCTTTTTGAAGCGAGCGCCATTCGCGATACCATCATCGAAAAGTTTGATCTTTGGAAACGCTATGAAATTGAAAAAGGAGGGGATAAGGCGAAGTTTTATATGTACGAAGAGTACAACGACCGGGTTGTTACGAGCAAAACCATGTATGAGTCGGTATTGCTCGAAGTGATGGACGAAGACCCGGATACGGCCAAACTTATGGCCGATGAGATTCTCGATCAGCTAAACGAAAGGATTAACAGACACCGAAACCGGTGGGGAAGTCAAAGGTCAGCGAGCTATAAAACCCAAATGGAGCATCAGCTCGCCCTAATTGACACACTCGAATCGCGGATAGCTTCCATAAGTAAAGAAAAGCGGATTCTAGATTATCAGGCTCAAACCAGAGAGTTGGTTAAGGCTTATATGGATGAATTGGGAAGATCGGGAAATTCTGATCAGACCAAAGAAATTTCGTCCTGGTTGGGCGAGCTTCAGGAGTCTGGTAGCCTTGTGAAAACTCTTCAGGCTGTGAACGACTACTCTGCAGAACAATATGGTATACTAGCTGAAAAGTACCTCGACTGGAGGGCAATTGGGTTTGAAGAACTCGATTATTTGGATGTAGTTGTGAGTCCAGAAGTATCTGATAAGAAAGCCTGGCCGGTGCGCTGGCTTGTTGTAGCCCTTAGCCTGGTATCGGCTCTCGTGCTCACGTTGATTGTTTTAGCCATCGGAAAATTCAGTAAATAATTTGCGAAATTCGCTAAAAACCGGCCTTCAAAACCCCTGGTTAGTCGGGGTTGCAATCGTGCTTTTCATCGCGCTTCACTTGCTGGCTACTACGAAGCGAATTTATGTTTTGCCCGCAGTGCCGCTGCTTTTTTTAGGGGTTTACTATTGTATCTACTACCCGCGCCAAATTTTACTCTTCCTCGTTTTTGCCACGCCCCTGTCTTTTAACTTCGAAGATATTAGCGCCTTTGGCGGAATAGGATTCTATTTTCCAACCGAACCCTTTTTGCTCGGGCTTACCATTCTCTACATTATCCGTTTGCTACTTGGAAAAGGCGAATCTGCAAAATTTCTCAAACACCCCATCTCTATTGCGATTCTCGTTTATTTAATTTGGCTCGGGATTACTGTTTTAACGTCGACAATGCCAGTGGTCTCTTTTAAATTTTTGCTGGCCAAACTGTGGTTTATACTGGTGGTCTATTTTATGGCAAACCGCTTTTTCTCCAGTGAAAAATATATCCGAAATTTCTTTGAGTTCTATATTGCCGCCCTCACAATCGTGGTGATATAC
>JAIVHP010000026.1 GCA_020201045.1 Flavobacteriales bacterium | reverse complement strand
GATAAGTGAAATGGAGCTTCCATGTGGTATAGTTTAGATTAGTCTTCAATTTCTTCTTCGTCGAAGTCCATGTCTACATCATCCATCGGCTCAGCGTCGTCGTCCACTTCGTGATCGTCCATTGCTTCAACCAGACGTTTGCTCACCTTTACGAGGTAAATGGTATCTTCTGTGCGGGCTTCGATGCATTCTACCAATTCGTTTTGGGCATTTCTAAACGTAATGGTATCTGCGTCGTCAAAACCATTTGGATACTTCGTTACCAAAAGATTTAGTATTTCTGCGCTGAGCTTTTTATAATCGACAATTACTCTTTTCATTTCAACCTAGGAGATTACATTTTTAGAATTTGTGCGAATACGAGCGGTGCCACGATTGTAGCATCTGACTCAATGATAAATTTCGGGGTTTTTATATCGAGTTTCCCCCAGGTAATTTTTTCGTTTGGAACGGCGCCCGAATAACTTCCGTAGCTCGTGGTAGAATCTGATATTTGGCAGAAATAGCTCCAAAAAGGCGTGTCGGTTCGCTCCATATCCTGATAAAGCATGGGGACAACACAAATTGGGAAGTCACCGGCAATGCCGCCGCCTATCTGAAAAAACCCGATTCCCTTTTGAGAATTTGCGGTATACCATTCAGCGAGGTAAGCCATGTATTCTATTCCGCTCTTCACGGTACTTGCCTTCAGCTCTCCTTTAAGCACGTAGCTCGAAAAAATATTGCCCATGGTGCTGTCTTCCCAACCGGGAACAACCATTGGAAGATTCTTTTCCGCCGCTGCGTACATCCACGAATCCTTAATATCGATTTCGTAGTACTCTTCGAGCACACCCGATAAGAGCAGTTTGTACATAAACTCGTGCGGAAAATACCGCTCTCCCTTTTCTTCGGCATCCTTCCAGATTTTCACAATATGCTTTTGAAGTCTCCGAAATGCTTCTTCTTCCGGAATGCAGGTATCCGTAACGCGGTTAAGACCTTTTTCCAATAGCCCCCATTCTTCTTCGGGGGTTAAATCGCGGTAATTTGGAATGCGCTTGTAGTGGCTGTGCGCTACAAGGTTCATCACATCTTCTTCTAAATTGGCTCCTGTACAAGAGATAATTTGAACCTTTTTTTGCCTGATCATTTCGGCAAATATTTTACCCAATTCAGCGGTGCTCATCGCACCTGCGAGCGAAACGAGCATTTTAGAGCCATTACTCAATTGATTCTCGTACTCCTTTGCCCCATCTACAACCGTGGCCGCATTGAAGTGCAAGAAATACTTTTCAATAAAATCAGATATCGGCGTTTCAGTCATTGTATTCCATGTTTGAACGAGATGTGCCTTGCTGCTCTTCCTGAGCTGCGGCGTCAAAGTCGTCTTCCGGAATTTCTGTCATCTCATCCTTGAATTTGTAAGTGAGCATTTTGTAGTACAATTTGGCGGCGAGAAAATCAGACGATTTATCTATATCGTTAGGGCACAATTCCATCAAATCAAACCCCACAACATTCTTTTCTTCAAATACCGCTTTCAAAAAGTCAAGGGTTTCATACCAGAGCATCCCTCCGGGCTCAGGAGTACCTGTAGATGGAAAAATGGAAGGGTCCAACACATCAAAATCAAAGGTGATGTAAACGTTATCGGTCATCAAGTCAATAGCCTTATCCATCCAAAACTCATCGGCAATCATTTCGTGAGCAAAAAATACTTTTTCCTTATCCATCACCCGCCTCTCGGATGAATCCATACTTCGGATGCCCACTTGAACCAGGTTGGTGTTTTGACTCGCTTCGTACACTGCACAGGCGTGGTTACACGCACTCCCATTATAGGATTGGCGCAAATCTGCATGCGCGTCTATTTGCAAAACCGTAAGGTTGTCGAAACACTCGTTAAACGCGCGAATGGCCCCGATGGAAATGGAGTGCTCACCGCCGAACAGGGTTACGAATTTGTTCTTCTTTATTTCCTCTTTAGCAGCCCGGTGAACGGCATCAACCATTTTTTCGGGACTGGAATTTTCCAGAATTGGCTCGTGGAGAAAAATGCCCTGTTTATAAACTTCGGTATCTGTTTCTATATCGTAAAGCTCCATGTTGGCAGAAGCGTGAAAAAAAGCCTCCGGTCCTTTATCGGAGCCTTTCATCCAGGTAGTTGTTCCATCGTAGGGAACAGGAATAAGTGTGATTTTAGACTTTTCGGCGCTGGAATATTCCTTTTCTATTCCGGCGTAGGTCTTTGGAGTGATCATAGTAAATTAATTCTTAATCTTGATTTTAGCGTTTGAAAGTTAATTATTTATTTTTCCATTTTCTGAATCGTATCCAAGTATCGACAGCATCTGAGTTTGGGTTTGTTGTTCGGAAAAGACAGATCTTTCCAATTCTCCCTTTTCGTTTCTATCGATTAAAATCTGTTTGGGTTGGGGAATAAGGCAGTGTTGCAATCCCCCAAATCCACCAATGGTTTCCTGATAAGCACCTGTATTGAAAAACCCAATGTAGAGCGGTTTATCCTTTTTGTATTTAGGCAAATAAATGGCGTTTATGTGTTGTTCGGAGTTGTAATAGTCATCGCTGTCGCACGTAAGGCCACCCAGCAGCACCCGCTCGTATTCGTCCTTCCAGTGGTTTACGGGAAGCATGATAAAGCGCTTGTTGATAGCCCAGGTATCGGGAAGCGTTGTAATGAAAGACGAGTTAATCATATTCCATTTCTCTCTATCGTTTTGCTGCTTCTGATAAAGAACTTTATAAATGGCCCCGCCGCTTTCGCCAACGGTATAGCTGCCAAACTCGGTGAAGATATTCGGAACAGCCACACCCGCTTCATCGCACGACAGTTTTATTTGATGGATGATCTCGTCAATCATGTAGGCGTAATCGTAATCGAAACCCAGGGAATTCTTAATGGGAAACCCGCCGCCAATATTCAAACTGTCAAGTGATGGGCATACTTTTTTCAGATCGACGTATACCCGCAAACACTTCTGTAACTCGTTCCAGTAATACGCATTATCGCGTATGCCGGTATTGATAAAGAAGTGGAGCATTTTCAGCTTTACTTCCTTTAGTGGTTTTATTTGATTATTGTAAAAAGGAACAATATTCTTGTATCCAATTCCAAGTCGCGAAGTGTAAAACTCAAATTTTGGTTCTTCTTCCGAAGCGATCCGAATGCCCACTTCGTAATTTCCTTTTATCGCTTGCGATAGCAGGCTCAGCTCCTCGTAATTATCAATTACCGGGATGCACTTTCTGTGACCTGAATTAATAAGGTCGCCAATATTCTGAATGTACTGATCGCGCTTAAAGCCGTTGCAAATAACATACGTATCGTTGGTAATTTTTCCACTCGACTTCAAACGCTGAACGATATTGATATCAAAAGCCGAAGATGTTTCAATATGTATTTTGTTCTTTAACGCCTCGTCTAATACATGTTTAAAATGTGAGCTCTTGGTGCAATAGCAATAGTGGTAATCGGCTTTATAGTCGTGGTTTTTCATGCTTTTTTCAAACCACTTCTGCGCCTTTTGAATATTCTCTGAAATTTTTGGCAGATAGGTGAACTTCAAGGGAGTCCCGTAATTTTTTACGAGGTTCATTAAATCTATTCCGTGGAATTGCAGGTCAGAACCTTTGAGTTCAAATTCTTCCTGGGGAAAGAAAAAAGATTGATCGATAAGATCAAAATATGTCGTTTTCAAAATTTAATGGATTCTTTGTTGTAATGAGTAGGAATATAAAGAATAGGATGACAATTGAAATGCTTATTCACAATGTTTATAAAGTTGGTATGCCGAAAGGGGAATCAACGAAGTCATGAAACAATGATCATATACCTGTGCGAAGCGCAGAAGTGTGGTCGGGCGAGTCATCAGCTCGCGATTTCGGTATAAACAATAAAAACTGATGTTTTACTCAAATTATTTATCGTGTGTAAAGCGTGTACATATTCGAGGGATGAAATTAGAAAAAAAGGCAATTTCCAACCTAAAAATTTATTTTTTTTTGCGGAGTCAAATCGTTTATTATCAGATTTTTGAAGAGTTTTTCATTTCGATCATATTTTCATCAACCGAAATAATGCCTTGCGTTTTCCAAATTGAAACAAAAACTGTTTTCCATCCATGAATTTACCGAGCAATTTGTAAAGGCATTCATCATTCCATCTTCTTTGCTTCTCTGGTGATGGCATTCTACTTCATCCGTTTTGATGAATAAATCTATCCCTTAGAAAGAATTAAGAAGGAAAAAGGGAAGGGACAAAAGAGAAATTCACAATGCTGTTCCCGATTCCTTTGCCATTTCGCTGTACACATCTCGCCATTTACCTCCCTCTCTAAGGGTATCATTGTGCCAGAGAGATACAAAGATTCCCTTTACGCGTTTCACATTCCGGATCAACTCCCGTTGCGCTGAAATGGCATCTTCGGGATTGAGCTTCATATAATCTCGTAAGGTTCCGTCCATGATGTGGAGGGGGTAAATTTTCAGACTGGTGGGTTCGCCTGTTTGGAGATTGAAGAAATCATGTGGTGTCGCAGTTCCCGAACGAAATCCGATGCGTTCGGCATAGCCCATGGTATAGTCCGATTTAATTCCAACTTCTTCTAATGTATGGTACGTTTCAGGAATTTGCAGACGCAAAAAGTGCTGACGTGAAGAGCGGATTTTGCGGCCTGCTATTTCTTCTAAATTGCCCTTTTCTTGGGAAAGCATTTCCCGATCAAGGCCAGCGTTGTACGAAGGGTGCAAGCCTATTTCGGCATACTCGCCTGCTTTATGAATAAGGCTGCGCATTCCCCTGTGGTTTAAATCCAGGGCGTTATCGTAGGTGGTTTTACCTCCAGAAAGAAAAAAATACAGGGTTTTGCACTCGTATTTCAAAGCGATTTGCTTTTGAAATTCATAGGTGTCAAACGGATCGGCGCCCAAACCCAAAAGCACTTTTGTTCTTTCCAGTACCGGTTTAAAATCTGCCTGAAACAAATTCTTTCCAGTGCCCCCTAACACCCTAACCAACGGCCTGTTGGTGTATGCAAACGCAATGTCAATGTCAAAAGTATTAATCCATTCAAACGTCCGCTTCACAGGTTGAAAGTTCTCCATTTTGTCTTCCAACAAATCTCCAAGTGCAAGCAGCCATTCGTCTACTACAGGGCGGTGTAGCATTTTCAACTTTGACAATATCGAATGGTCGGCTTTAAACCTTCCGTGCTCATCCCGTTCGGAAATATGGTATTCTTCATACCTGCTGAGCGAGAAGAAGACAGCCGCGAAAATATCAAATGGTATTTCTCCATTCGATTTAAAAAATACGGGTAATTCGTTCCAGGTTCCTTCATTTAAAGCTTCCTTAAATGGGAAATCCAGTTTTTCAAAGCTTCCGTGTGGAACGATCTGAATCCCTCCACTAATTTGCTCGTCGGAGTAATCGATAAATGCGACGCCTTTATGAAGAAGAGCTGGATCGGTGACAAGCTCCCAAGAAACACCGTAGAAATCGCGGAATATAAAAGCCAGCGTATACCGTAGAGCTGCGCTGTTAGATGGCGAATATATTTGAACCTTAGAGGCCATTCAGTTCTTCAGAAGCTTGCTCCCAATCTTCCATTTTTTTAAGAAGTGAATCTTCGAGCTCTGATTGCTTCTGCATTTGCTCCTTCACTTTCTCGTGGTCGGAAAAATCGAGCTCTGCTCCCTTCTGTTTGCAGTCCTTAATTTTTTCTTCAAGGGTATTTATTTCCGATTCGAGTGATTTCACCTTTTTTGAAAGATTCCACTTTTTCTTTTCGGAAGCTCCGTTGCTTTTAGGCGCCTTGGCCTTAGCAGATTTATTCCGCTCAAAGTCGGCGATGCTCTTTGCCTTTTTTCGATCCAGAAATTCTTTAATATCGCCTGGAAAGAAGGTCATGTCGCCGTTCTTAATTTCGAGCACACTTTGGGTAAGCCCCGACAAAAAATCCCTGTCGTGAGATACAACCAAAAGGGTACCGTCAAATTGGTTCAACGCTTCTTTGAGAACGTCTTTGGAAACCATATCGAGGTGGTTGGTTGGCTCATCGAGAATTAAAAAGTTGTACTTGTGCAAAAGTAGTTTACAAAGTGATAGCCTTGCTTTTTCTCCACCCGAAAGCACACTAACCCGCTTGTACACATCATCGCCCTGAAACATAAATGCTCCCAGCAAACTTCGTATTTTGGTGCGAACTTCTCCGGTGGCTTCTTTATCGATCACATCGAGAACGGTGGAGCTCGACGGTAAATCTTCGTTTTGATTTTGGCTGTAATAGCCGATATCCACTTTCGCACCTATCTCGCATTCTCCAGAATAGGATGTTAGACCGGCAATAACTTTGGTTAAAGTAGTTTTTCCCACACCGTTCTTCCCCACCAGAGCCAATCGATCTCCGCGTATTAACTCAAAATTCAAATTTTTCAAAACCTGTTTATCTCCATAAGATTTGCTCAGTCCGTTTGCACTCACAACCACCTTTCCCGATCTGTGCGCGGACGGAAATCTAAATTGCATCGCCGAATGGTCTTCGTCGTCGACTTCAACGATATCCATCTTATCGAGCTTTTTCATAAGGCTTTGGGCAAATGCCGCCTTAGAACTCTTAGCTCTGAACTTATTAATTAAGGTTTCGGTCTGTTTTATATCGCGCTCCTGGTTTTTCTTCGCTTCCTTTTGTTTTTGAATTACATCTTCGCGCAACCCAACAAACTTCGAGTAAGCTGCGGGATAATCAAAAACTTTTCCGTTAATGATCTCTACGGTTCTATTGGATACCTGATCGAGGAAATACCTGTCGTGTGAAATTAAGATGATTGCCCCTGAATACGATTTTAAGTACTCTTCAAGCCATTCTACCGAATCGATGTCAAGGTGGTTGGTCGGCTCATCGAGAAGTACAAGGTCGGGGCGCTGAAGCAGAATTTTGGCAAGGGCAATCCGCATTTGCCATCCGCCGCTAAACTCGGACAAAGATCGCTGAAAATCGGCCCGTTCAAAACCGAGTCCGAGAAGTATGCGTTCCACTTGTTCGTCCTGGCTGTCGATATCGTAAAGCCCGAGTTGCGTAGAAACGTGGTTTAATTCTTCTGCGAGGTTCATGTACCCATCAGATTCGTAGTCTTCCCTAACCGTAAGCTCTTCGCTTATCTCTTCCATTCGCCGTTCGAGGTATTTTGTCACTTCAAACGCCTTTAGCACTTCGTCCTTTACCGAGAGTTTTGATGCGAATTCCAGCTCCTGGGGCAAGTATCCGATTGAATAATCTTTGGGCTTTATAACTTTACCTCCGTTTATGGGCTGGTCTCCAAGAATAATCTTGAGCAGCGTAGATTTACCAGCACCATTTTTTCCAACCAGGCCAATTTTATCCTTTTCTCCGACAAAAACATCGATATCCTTAAAAAGCACCCGATCGGAAAACTCAAGGCGAACTTGATTCAGTTTTAACATGGTGCAAAGAAAACGGATTTCGGGTTAATCATCAATATAGGAGGTCGCATATAGTGGATATAAAAAAAGCACCGCTTTAACACGGTGCTTTTTCAGTAAAAAATGATCGTTCATTAGAAACTCCAGAGATCGTGCTCCAGAATAAAGAGATCTTCTTTAATGGCTTTAGACTCCATAAGCCTATCCATTCCGGTGTACACGTCATCGAGTTTTCTATCGTAAACGTTAGATTCTTTGATAACCGTTGCGCTAAACATTCTCTTTTGGAAGAGATCGTCGAAGGACCTTCTCTCGGCATCGTTATTTCGGTTGAAAGAATCCCAGTTTGCAAGAACATATCTGCACTCGGGGAAGTAGAGCCAAAAAAGTGTTTCGTACGCACCGGTTGGCTCACCATCATCGGAAATACGCTCTTTAAGTGGAGCGATGCCAATTATACGGATATAGCGCTCTGAACGTTGCTTGTCAAAAAACCAGTCTTCTTTAACCCTGTACCGGGTGATATCCTGACTTGAAATTTTGATTTCCTGAACAACAGGAACCAATTCTCCCGTATCCGGATCTGGCGTATAGGTCGTATCCGTTTGCTCAAGAATGCCTTTCACATCCGTTACGGTAAGCGGTGTTCTAAAATCGTCTTCCTGACCCGTAACTCCGGTACTGTAGGCTGTAATTGAACCTTCAACGAGAAGGGCATCTCGAATCACATCGAAAAGGCTTTTCATCCCGTTTGCTTCCGTAAGTGGATAGTATAAGGGTAGGTTCATCTTCTCCCGAAGATCGATATCCTGCCATATTCTATGCGCCCACATCACATCAGATTCCCTGATAAAAGGGTACTGAACCACCTTTTTGGTTTTATTGTGCTCCTTAATCCAGGCGCCATCCAAAACGGTTTGGCTTTGAACATCTGAGACTGAACCCAAAGCAGCAATTAGTGTTGCAAATAAAATTGTGATAAGCCTTTTCATAGGTGTCGTTTTTTTAGACAACTCTCAAGTTGATACTTCCCAATTTTCGGACCGTACCATCCGGAGCTTTTGCCCTGATATTCTCAATTATTACCACCTGATTTCTTCTCACCTGATTCAACAGCTGACTTTGCTCATTGGTAATTCTATTACTATTCGAAGATAAGGTTTTAACATCACCTCCCATAATCACTGTAATATCAAAAGACACCACAGGATATTTCAAGTCGAATACAAAATCTTTTGGATCTGCGCTAACACCGAGTGCCGCCGTAAGCTCTGACTTCTTTGCCGTAGCGTCTGCCGGCCCTTTTCGCGCAAAAGAAGCAACGGGGTCTGGAACCGATTTCAAACGGAACTCAAAAGAACCCATTGGTTTCCGTTCTCCGCGAATCTCCGCCTGAACCGAAACGGTAGCTGTTCGTCCGGAACCGGCACCTACCTTAGCTATGTAAGTACCGTCGGCTTGCTTGGTTAATGATCCTGTGCTTATGCTCGGGAATAACGCATCCTGAGAAATGCCGGGAACAGAAATCGCAATTGGATTCTCAATACCGCGGTAAAGCACGTTCATTTTTGTAGGTGAAACAACAAGTGAAGGTTTGGCTACTTCGTAGTCAACTTCGTACTTGTAGTGATCAAAACCACCGCCGGTAGGCTTACGGAATTTGATTACACCTTCCCAGTGCTTGTCTCCCACTCCCTGAGCGGGAAGTCTAAGCTTACCGAGTCCATCGGGGCCTATGGTAACCGTATTACTTCCTTCGGGAATTTCTTTTGAAACCGAGTCTACTTCGGTTCCCTGCGGAGCAAGTTTGATTTCGGGTAAGTTCGTACGGTCGTATGCAGCGAGAAAAACATCTGCCCGGAAAGAATCATTTTCCAAAACGTAATTTTTCTCCGGCAAAACAATAGGAACCAATTCGGTAAATTTATACGACGCTGCATCTACATCCTGGAATAAGTATCCCAGTACATCAGATTCGGCGTTTCGCACGTCAGCCTGGAGCTTAGACAAAATTGTTGTCGTTGCTGCCAATGGAACGTGGTAAAAGTTTAACGCCTCCCAATTTGTAACCGTCCCAGATGCATCCATCACCTCTTCGGGGTAAGTGAACAAGCTGTCAATAGAACCAACTAATGAAGGGTTTCCTTCAACCATCGCTTTCAAATTATCCCCAAATTGGGTTAGCTTTTGCTTAAGCACGGTAGCCCGGTAATTATTCCCATCCGAGTTGTCATTGTCTTTCGGTTTGTCCGGCTCAGCACCAATCATAATGTTGGTGTTGGTGTCGTAGTTGTCTTTTTTATTCACATACTTCAATCCCAAAACGGTATCCCTGCCAAACGAATTAGGCGCTATAACTTCTTCCATAGGGAGCTGCTCCGTTTCGGCAATAGTTTTTGCCTTGATCAAATCGATATGTTCCACCAAATCACTGGCTTGTTTTTGAAGCGACTGGGCTTTTTCCCAGGCATCTCCGTACTTTTCCTTGTTTTCGTTGTACGAAGCTGCAAATCCTGCGTATTGATTAGACAGTTTTCCGTCGTAAGTACCAGGTACATCATACCGATCATCTTCTGTCTTGGGGTTTCTTTTCCTCCAGCCATAAATCCTTGCTTTTAGGTTTATTGTTTTTGGGTAATTATCGTTGCTGTGAAGGAACGCTCATCGCAGATAGCATATTGCCGTAAACCGTGTTTAATGAAGTGAGGTTATTGGCAAGCTCAGAAATATTTTCCTTATACCTCTTGGTATCTTCTACTGAATCGTTCAGGTTTCTCATCAACTCGCTTATACCAGAGTAAAGCTCAGACGACGTTTGCAATTCCTTGAGTTGCGTTTCGTACATTCCATTGAGTTGCTCCAGATTCGAAGTCATTCGCTGCAAGTGCTCTCCAGCAGATGCTCCAGCCGATTGACTTTCAGTAAGTCCGGTTAGCGCTTCGGAAGCCTGCGCATAAGTTGCGGATAATTCTCCAACCTTTTCTGATGCTCCTTTAAGTGAAGTGGTATACTCGTTAGTAGCTACCGAAGCATCTGAAATGTCGTTTAACTTCTCCGCCTGTGAGCTCAAGCTTCTCAGGCCATTGCCCAGGCTTTGGATAAGCTCTGGCTCGATTTTGGCTTCTTCAAGCATATTGTCGAGTTGTTCGGTCAGAGAATCTTCATCTCCGTGATCCAACTCGCTGTGCTTCGATGGCTCGCCGCTTCTCAATTCAGGGTACACCAAAGACCAATCAATGTCTTCGTGAACCGGTTCGAAGGCCGAGAAAAAGAAGATAATTGCTTCTGTACTCAAACCTGCGATTAGCAGCGGTCCGGCGAATGGCCAGTGTTGAATTTTAAAAAGTGCTCCAATAATTAATTCCAATCGTCAGGGTTTCCCGCCTTTCCCCTACCGAGGTAAGACATAACAGATCGGAAGCCAATATAGCTCTTGGCCGTATCTTGATATTCGTAGGTTCTTGTTCCGTTTTGGAGATAGTACATTACATCTTTCCAGGATCCACCGCGAATCACTTTTCTCTTAAGCGCGGGCGGATCGTCTGCAAGCGCATCGTACTGATACTCGGAATTCAAGTCGTGTGAAAATTCATAAACAGATTCGTCGTAGGCCGTATTTGTCCATTCGGCAACATTTCCAGCCATACAGAATAATCCATAACCGTTGGGTTCGTAGGATCTTACATCAACCGTTTGGCAACCATCGTCGTCTACATAGTCACCGCGTTGGGGTTTGAAGTTTGCCAACGGACAACCCAGAACGTTTCGGATATAAGGACCACCCCATGGATATGGGTTTTTATCCAATCCTCCGCGTGATGCAAACTCCCATTCAGCTTCTGTAGGCAGCCTGAATCGCTGCACGAAAGTTTCTCCATTCTTCTGCTGCCATGTAGAGAGCAACTGGGTTCTCCAAACGTTAAAAGCTTTAGCCTGCGTCCAACTCACCCCAACTACAGGATAGTTATCATAAGCAGGATGCCAGAAATACATTTCTGTCATTGGCTCATTGAAGGCGTAGGTGAAGTCATGCACCCATGCAAGGGTGTCGGGATATACATTAATAATCTCCCTAATAATAAATTGACTTCTGTCTGAGTGACCCCTTATGGCGTTGTTTTGACCTTTGATATTGGTATACGAAAGATCCAAATCTCTTCCCGACTTGCTAGCGGCCGCTTTTAGATCTATCCAAAAGTACTCGAAGCGAAGTTTTCGGGTGTCAATTTCCTTTCGACGGTAAAAACGCTCATATTCGGGTAAAAACATATCGGCGAGTTCTTCGCGTTCGTCCTCACCATTCCATTCAATTTCTTCATCCCAATTGATGATAGGGGGATCGATGATTTCACCAAATTCGTCTTCTTCTACAACGTGTTCGCCAATACCGGCCTCTCCCAAATACTTATGGGCTGTAGAATCGCGAACCCAGTGTACAAACTGACGGTACTCGTTGTTGGTAATTTCGGTGTCGTCCATATAGAACGCACTTACCGTTACGCGTTTGTTTGTACTGACGTGCGCATAGGGCACATCTTGATCGTCTGCACCCATCACGAAGCTTCCGAAATGAATGTAGTTCATGCCATAAGGGTTGTATTGTATCCAATCTTCCCTCGGCTGAACTCCGACTAATTCTCCTCTGTTACCAGTGCCACAGCCAATGGCCGTAACTGCAATAACAGCAAATAAGATTAAGTTTTTCATACAGTGCAGGTTATTAATCCTCAATAAAAATTTTACAGCTCCCATATTTACGGCTTTCAGTATTTATGGTTTCAATTAAAATTATAAAAACCGCGGGTTCTT
>JAIVHP010000281.1 GCA_020201045.1 Flavobacteriales bacterium | reverse complement strand
ATATGCGGAGTGGAGCTGCCACAAGCCATAGATCTGGCCGGAAAAAAGCCCTGGGAAGTTCGCCACCTCGACACCATGGATCTTTGGAAATTTGGCGACTACAAGCATTACACCAGCCTGAGTTTACTCACTCATATTTTTGGAATTCCAACCCCCAAAGACGATATTTCGGGAGCCGATGTAGGAAGGGTGTACTGGGAAGATGGAGATTTGGAGCGAATTAAAATCTATTGCGAAAAAGACACGGTGGCGGTCGCCCAGCTCATGCTAAAATACAAGAATCAACCCCTAATCCCCGATGACAGAATTAAAGTGGTATAGCGCATTTTTACTCTTGCTTCTGTTTGCCTGTGGAAGTGAAACCGGGCAGAAGGAAGAAGCGATGAAACCGATCATTACCCAGTTGTTTGCGAATAACCAGGGCTTGTTTCGCGATGCCAGTATTGGCCAAAGCTACGCGGAAACGAATATTCCCGACTCAGCCGAAATCATTCAAAACACCGATTCACTGATCCAGTATGAACTCGATATTCAGTATGGAGATAGTTCGTCTAACGTTACGGTGTACTATACCTTCGACGATTTTGGACTCTTTGAAATACAGGTAGACGTATTTCCGCGAGGCAAAGAAGCCGCTGCGTATTACATGAATTTACTGGAAGATGAACTTTCGGAGCGATTTGGCGATTACAATCGAATAGGAGCCGTAAAGCGATGGACCACCGCGAGCCCGTCAAACAACAGGGTAGAAATAAGCCTGAGCAATGAAACGGCCGATTACGGAGAGCCTTTTATCAGCCTAAATTTTTTAGAGCCACTTGAAGAAGAAGTCTGAATTACCGGTTATATCAATAGAAAACCTCGACATTTCGTTTCCTTCCGGGGAAGGTGAAAACCGTGTTGTAAGCGGTGTAAACTTCGAGGTAAAGCGTGGAGAAGCACTTGGTATTGTCGGCGAATCGGGGTCTGGAAAGAGCCTTACTTCGCTCGCTATTATGGGGCTTTTGCCGGCAAATGCGCGGTTTACGGGGCGCATTAGCTATGGCGGAAAGGGTTCGGAAATCGATATTGGGAACCTCTCCGAAGAGGAAATGAGAAGGGTACGCGGAGCCGAAATCGCTATGATTTTTCAGGAGCCGATGACTTCGCTTAATCCGGTTCACACCTGTGGGCGGCAGGTGGCCGAATCGCTTCTGGAGCACCGAAAAGCTGGAAAAAAGAACGTTCGCGAAAAGGTTATTCAACTCTTTAAAGACGTGGAGCTTCCGCGACCGGAGCACATTTACGACGCGTATCCACACCAAATTTCAGGCGGACAAAAACAGCGTGTGATGATTGCCATGGCGCTGAGCTGTGACCCCAAACTCATCATAGCCGATGAGCCTACTACAGCTCTGGACGTTACCGTACAAAAAAAGATTCTCGAGATTCTTCGCGACCTGTGTACACAAAGGGGGATGGCTTTGATTTTTATCACCCACGATTTGGGTGTGGTATCAAAAATAGCCGATGAGATTATGGTGCTCTACGGGGGTAAAGTCCTGGAGACCAAACCCGCTTCCGATTTGTTGAAGGATCCGGAAACACCCTACACCAAAGCCTTGATTGCCTGCCGACCCAGGCTCGATTTTTCTCCGGTTCGCCTGCCAGTCGTTTCCGATTTCACCAGTGGAAAGACAAAAAACACCGGAGAAGTTCTTGCAAAGGAGGAGTCGCCAAAACGCGATAAGCGACTATTGAAAGTGGAAAACCTTTTGGTTCGCTTCCCGCTTCAAAAGAATTGGCGCGGTGTTCCTACGGGGTTTTTGAATGCCGTGGATGGAGTATCATTTGATGTTTTCAAGGGCGAAACAATTGGACTCGTTGGGGAGTCGGGTTGTGGAAAAACCACTTTGGGGCGCACAATTTTAAAGTTGATTCCATCCACTTCAGGTACGCTGAATTACGACGGCACCGATATTACAAAAATGGATTCACGCGATTTCCGGCCCTTTCGAAAAAGAATGCAACTGATCTTTCAGGATCCATATGCGTCTCTAAATCCGAGATACACGGTAGAGCAAACCATAATGGAACCGATGAAGGTTCACGGGATAGGAACCGATTCGAGAGAGCGAAAAGAAAAGCTCGCCAATTTGCTCGACAGGGTGGGGCTACCTGCCAGTGCCGCGTTTAAATACCCCCACGAATTTTCGGGAGGTCAGCGGCAGCGCATCTGCATTGCCCGGGCCCTGGCGGTAAACCCCGAGTTTATCGTTTGCGACGAGTCGGTCTCTGCCCTCGACGTGTCGGTGCAGGCCATGGTACTCAACCTTCTCAATGATTTAAAAGACGATTTTGGATTGACCTATATGTTTATTTCGCACGATTTATCGGTGGTGAAATACATGTCAGATCGCCTCATAGTAATGAACCAGGGAAAAATCGAAGAGATGGGTGTTTCGGAAGATATTTATCGAAATCCCGAATCCAAGTACACCAAGGAGCTTATTTCAGCTATTCCGCAGTTTTAACTCCGGCTAAATAGAGTCTGTTAATACACTTAAGTGGCTGGATCATAAAGTTCATTATTAAGGCGCACGCAGGATTGAAAACCAAGGATTTGACTAACGTCAATGACTGTTTTCAAGACAAGTGCAACGCAGAGAATGGACTTTATGGACAGACACTAAATAAATTGTATTTTAGAATACAATACAAAGCCCGAAAGCCGTCTTTCCAGCCTATTTTTTTGCCGTCGGCATAGGTTCTTCCGTAATAGGAAATTCCCACTTCGTAAATGCGAATTCCCTTAATGCGCGCCAGTTTTGCAGTTACTTCCGGTTCAAAACCGAACCGGTTTTCACATAGATTTAGGTTTTTAAGGAATTCAGATTTTGCCAGTTTATAGCACGTTTCCATATCCGTAAGGTTTAGATTGGTAAACATGTTAGAGCAGGTGGTGAGAAACTTATTGCCGATGCTGTGCCAGAAAAATAAGATACGGTGCGGGTTACCGCCGATAAAGCGCGAGCCGTAAACCACATCCGCGTTTCCTTCCAGGATGGGTTTTAAGAGGATATTGTATTCCCGTGGGTCGTATTCGAGATCGGCATCCTGAACGATGATAAAATCTCCGGTAGCTTCTTTTATGGCGCGGTGAAGAGCGGCGCCCTTCCCCATGTTTTTGGGCTGTTCGTAAAACTGAATATCGAGATCGGTATTCTTCTCCATATACGTTTTAACGGCTTCAGCCGTACCGTCGGTTGAAGCGTCATTAACGATTACCAGCTCTTTCTCAATGCCCCCGGTAAGGTTTACTTCCTTTATCCGGTCTAGTATCAGGTGAATCGTTTTGGCTTCATTGTAAGCCGGAATCGCGATGGAGAGCTTCATATCCTAAAATTGCAATGGGGCGGTAAATGTCGTTTTTTAATTTCATTTTTTGAATAATCGGGCTTTTGATTGGGGATGTTGCACTGACGGGGGATTTTGAAACGGCGGAATCAGTTATTCTAACGGATGTCAGCTTTATGCATTAGCATATACCGGGAACACTAAACTCAACATCAAACTATTCTTGCAAATATGCTGATTGAAGGTAACAAAACGTAGCATCGTCAATCTCTCCCAAACGTTTTATTCACTTAACCAATTCAAATCCTTTCGTGCGTCAGAGATAAATACGTTCGTTTTTTCTCTTTTGCATTTTGGAATCCAATTATGGGGGGGGGGTATAAATGACATAAAAACAGTCGTTTAAGGATTTAATATACGGTCTTGCCATCCATTATAAGCGAAAACAGGAAAGGATCGGTTTAACAAAAAATTACAATATTGCGAATGCCAATCAAAATTAAACGCAATGAAACACTTAAAACTATTTCCAACTCTTGTCATTCTTTTTGTTTTCTCAACGGGCTCAATAGCGCAGCCCAAGTTTTACATGAATGTAAACTCGCCCAATGGTTATCTGGTGCCTGCTGACCCTGGAGCTCCGGGTATAGGTATTAATGAATCTAACCCACAGCACAGCCTCCATATTCTGGAAGCCGGACATGAAAACACCGCTTTGTTTTTGGATCTGAAACAAACGCAAGCCCCTTCTGGCCAAGGTGTGGGTGGGTATTTCCAACCCGATTACGCCTTTCGGGTGAATTATCAACGCTATGGATTACAAAGCGGAACCGTCTTCAGTATTTCTGAGACCGGTCAAACACGTATAAATTGGGAAAACACATCTGCCACAGAAAATTTGGTCGTAAGTCAAGACCTGGCGGTTTATCGGATTCCCGGTAAATACCTTAAAATGGGTTTTGATGGAACGGGATCAACCCCAACAATGTTTTGGGGCAGTGGGGGCAGCGAACATCTTCAGTTTAAGAGCTCAGCAACCGGAAATACACCACTATATTTGAGTGAAGCCGGAACGGTAGGAGTTGGAACAGACAACTTCTCGGGTGGCTACAGCCTGAATGTAAAAGACGAAGCTGTAGTGGAGTATTTGCGCGTACAGCAGGAGAGTGATTGGGGAGTAGACGACGATTTTGTACAAATTTTATACGGCGACAGGCCCGAATTCAGATGGAAATCCACATCGGGCGAAAACCTTGAATTTATAAGCGGTGATGAAACCCCGTTAAGAATTTCTCCAACGGGGAAAGTGGGCATTAATACCAATAATTTCGAAAATAGTAATCACAGCCTGTACATTGCAGGGTCGTCTGTTGCCGAAGAGATGTTTGTAAAGTTGAGTTCTGACTGGGGAGACTTTGTTTTTGAAAAAGATTATGATCTGATGCCTCTCGAAGCGTTAGAAGCTTTTGTAATGACCAACAAACACCTTCCCGGGATTAAAACTGCTGAAGATATTTCCGAAAATGGACTTGCGCTCGGCGAAACAGAACGCGTGCTCACCATAAAAGTGGAAGAACTCACCCTTTACCTGATTGAGATGAAAAAGGAGATCGATGCACTTAAATCTATCATATAACTTAACCGCTAACTGATTTACGCAGAGAATCACTTTTCTCAGCGCTAATTTTTGCTTAAGGCTATCATAAAACAAAATCAATTTATTTCTGATAATCAGCTGTCAGTTATCAAAATAGATAATAGGAGCAGCGCTCATAGGGTAACTGAGTTGGAAGAATTGAGTTCCGAGAACTAGCTCAGCCCAAGAATATCCCGAAAATGCTACTTACTTGCATTTTCGTATTTTACCTTAAATTTTTCATTTTAAATCTCAGGCTATGAAAGAAATACTAAAAATATATTTTCTGCTATTATTGGTTACAGCGTTAGCAGTTAGTTGCCAGGACGATGACGAAAACACGTGCTGCGACCCGACTAACCCGGAGTGCCCGAATTATGATCCTTGCTGGGACAAAGAAGAACCCAATGCCAGTTTTTTTACAGAAGACCGATTGACCTGGCCAGAGTTTGGAGAGAATTTATGGATTCATGATACTATTCTAAAAGGGGGGCTGATCAGGTTTAGATCTCCTTTTGAAGGCGAAGGGATATCTCATAAATGGTATGTTGGTACGGAAATTTTAGAAGAACCTTCAATTACGCGAAATTTTACCAATGTTCAGCGACCCACAACGATAACCGTTTCACACGTTATCACCTACCCCGTTGATACCATTTGCTATCCGTTTGCCAGCGGTAGAGATTCGATAGTTCAGAATTTTCACCTTATAGATTCAATAAGCGAACTTCTCACTATTGAGAATACATTTAGGGGCGTACTGAATAATCAAACAGATTCATTCGACTTTAAATGCCGTGCATTACGTCATTTTTGGGGAACCCCAGCACGGTGGAACTCGGCAGGATGGGGATTTTATTTAATAAATTTCCATAACAATCAGGATTCCGTGAGGAATGATGGTATAGATTTCACAAATACACGTTTGACGTTCACAGATTTAAGTAACCCAAAAGGTGTGTTGGTTGTTGATCCAATTGACTTCAGTGTGGAGATGACTTATCCAATTGACTTCAGTGTGGAGATGACTTATCAATTTCCTGACGATAATACGGAGTACACTTTTAGAGGAAGGGTGATTCCGGAATAGAATCAATCAAACTTAAACAACCATGAAGAACTTTATAAACGGCGAAATGAGAATCTGGTCTAATTATATTGTATTTGAAACACCAATTAATGTACATATATTTGTACATTTAAGGTTAAAACATATCCCCATGCTCAGCACCACACTCTCGGATTTTAGAAAAGATATCAGACGCTATTTTGATCGGGTAACCGACAACTTTGAGACTATCATTATCAATAGAGGAAAAGATAAAGGGGTGGTCATTATGTCGCTATCGGAGTACAACTCCCTTTCAACTACGCGGCATGAAATGTCTTCTAAAACAAATGAAAGGCGTCTCGATAGCGCTATTGAAAAGCTCGAAACAGGTGATTCATTCCATCGAGATTTGAAGGTAGAATGAAGTATGTTTTTGTGGACGAGTCATGGGATGATTACATCTATTGGCAAAAAACAGATAAAAGAAGGCTCAAACGGATCAATCAACTTATCAAAGCAATCGCCCGAGATCCTTTTGATGGTATTGGCAAGCCAGAGCCCTTAAAGTTTAAATACGCTGGCTATTGGTCGCGCAGAATCGATGACGAACATCGCCTGATTTACAAAGTGCGTGAAGATGAAATTTTAATCGCAAAATGCCGGTTTCACTACGACTGACGTTTTAAAACCAGCTCAATGACACACTTTGCTGCAGGCGTTAATCCAACTTCACAGATTCAATATGATCGGGAACAATAAGCTTTCCGGCGGTTTTGGATTTTACTTCTTCAACGGTAATGCCCGGAGCGAGTTCTTTGAGAATAAATCCGCCATCGGGGTGAATATCGAGAACGGCCAAATCGGTTACAATCCGCTTGATGCACCGCACCCCCGTTAGCGGAAGGGCACATTCGGCGAGTAACTTGCTATCGCCGGCGCGGTTGGTGTGGGTCATGGCCACGATTATGTTTTGAGCGGATGCAACCAGGTCCATGGCGCCGCCCATCCCTTTTACCATTTTTCCGGGAATTTTCCAGTTGGCGATATCGCCCCGCTCCGAAACTTCCATGGCTCCCAAAACGGTGAGCTGCACGTGCTGCCCCCTGATCATGGCAAAACTCATCGCCGAATCGAAGAATGAAGCACCTTTTTTGGTGGTGATGGTCTGCTTTCCCGCGTTGATCAGGTCCGCATCCACTTCTTCTTCCGTGGGAAAAGATCCCATTCCCAAAACGCCGTTTTCCGATTGAAACTCCACGGAAATTCCCTCGGGAACGTGGTTGGCCACTAAGGTGGGAATGCCTATCCCCAGGTTGACGTAAAAACCGTCTTCGAGTTCCTTTGCTATTCGTTTCGCTATTCCGTTTTTATCTAATGCCATGATCTATTTCTTTGAAGCGAAAATAACATTAATCTCACGTAAGGCTAAACCTTAGGGCCTCATTGCGCTCAAAACTTCTACTTTTGATTGAGCGAGGGTGAAGGTCACATCTTCAATATTCCAGATATACACCAGAATATGGGCTGTTTCGTTTGGCAGATTTGCCGGTCTGATAAACGATAAGCGATCGTTTTCCAGGTGGTCTTTAAGCCAGTGTAAAGGCACAAAATCGTAGTAAATTTCTTCGTCGTTGGCGTTGCGTGCCGAAACAATTGCGTGAATAGGCGGCGGTTTGGCATCGGTGGAGATGTCAAATTCTATTTTGAATGCATCCGTGCTGTCAATCAGAGACGGGTCTAACGTTTCGAATAAAGTAAAATATGGGGTACTACCCGTGTAAACTGCCGTTTGGGTTTCTCTGGCCGCGCTTCGCAGCTCGAGCGGTTTCTTTCGTTTTAAAACGCGCATGCCCTTGCCGCTTTTCCAAATTTCGCGATGCGTAGATTCGTAATTGTTGCAATTGTCTTCGTAGCAAATAAAATAGTCGCAAAGGGTTTTACCCTCCATCTCTTCGGCTAGTGGCGGCATCTCGGCATTGTTTCTAAAATTGTGATAGGCCCAGCTCATTTGAAAAAGCCGGTATCCAGCTATGATAGGTGTGCGATTCATTCCCTCCGAATCGGTGTAAATGGTTTGGTAAATCTCATCTGGAAAGGCCAGAGAATCCCACAGCGCTGTTTGCTGTATGCTTGACTGGGTAAAGGTGGCCAGCGGAAATGCGAGCAGCGAAAAAGCCAATATGGCCACCGGCGAATAAAGGGCACTCAGCCGGCTTAGGGCGTAGCCAAAGGAGAGTATAAAGAGTGGGATGAAGTAAATTCCAACGCGGTCTTCGGGGAAATTTACATCCATGAGAAAATTGAGCAAAATGGCTCCTATTGCATTTGCGAGGAGAAAAAACGCTGCCGTTTCACCGGGATTGGCCTTTAGATCAATCTTCCGAATCTTTGGAATTAAGAGTACCAGGGTAGCGATTAGCCCTATCGCGGTGATCAGGATATTCAGGGGGTACGATTCAATGCCAAAGGTGTATTTCGCGAGGGTGCGAACAGTGAGATCAACAAAACCGGTGCCGTCTCCATAATACAGCAATCCGCGGTTTTTGAGTTCCAATCCGTAATACACAACAACCAAAAAGGGCATCAGTCCGGCAAACGTCCACACCAGCAGCGCTTTTACTTTGGATCTCGCATTGGCGATAATAACGAGAAGTGAAAATCCGAGAGCAACTAGATAGGCGTTTGTAAGCGATAAGTTTGCCGATACGGCGAGAACCATGAAAATGTAAAGCACTAGCAAACTTTTAATTCGTACATGCCGGGCATATTGACTGATATGGTAAATGGAACCGAGAAAAAGAGCCAGACTCAGACCATATCCGCGACACTGTGAGAAAAACTCTAGTGGAAACCACGCCGTGAGTAGCGCAACACTCGTTGCTATTCCAATCCATTTATGGTCAATCTCTTTGCTGAGTTTATAGGCAAAATAGGCATAGAGCACGTAAGCGACAACGTTTGGAAGGCGCAGAGAGATGAGATCGCTGCCAAATAATTTGTAGCAAACGAATGCCAGGGCGGAGTTAAGGGCGTGATTGTTGGCATCCCAATGCGCTGTAAAGGGAAGGTAATTCCCAGCCTGGATATAGTGAAAGAAGGTGCCGGCTTCATCGTGACTGATGGGAACGTAAATCCCGCGAACAACAATTACTGCAAAAGCGATAATGGCAGTGCCAAAAGAAGCGTAAAACAGAGAAGATCGGGCCTTTGGTTCCAGAGTGCTGTTATTTTGAGTGTGGGTATTTCATCATAGACGCCACCCGCTTATCCCCAAATTTGTTTATTCCCGAACGGTGCGTTGCTCAATGCGTTTCTCAAAAGATTCGCCCTGAAAAATGCGCTGTACAAATATTCCGGGCGTGTGAATTTCGTTGGGGTCTAATTCGCCGGCGGGCACGAGCTCTTCTACTTCGGCAACGGTAATTTTTCCGGCCATGGCCATCAGGGGGTTGAAATTGCGTGCAGTGGCCTTAAAAATCAGATTGCCTTCGGTGTCTCCCTTCCAGGCCTTAACCAGTGCAAAATCGGGTTGAAAGGCCGTTTCCATAATGTAGTGCTTTCCGTTAAACTCGCGAACTTCTTTTCCCTCTGCCACTTCGGTGCCGTATCCGGCGGGTGTAAAAAAGGCGGGTATTCCCGCACCGGTGGCTCTGCAACGCTCGGCCAGCGTTCCCTGCGGAATGAGTTCCACTTCGAGTTCACCGCTCAGCATCTGCCGCTCAAACTCTTTGTTTTCTCCCACATAAGAGGAAATCATTTTTTTGATTTGGCGCTTTTGCAATAGCAGGCCCAAACCGAAATCGTCTACGCCGGCATTGTTTGAAATACAGGTGAGGTCTTTTACATCCGATTTTGCAAGTGCGGCGATGCAATTTTCGGGAATCCCGCAAAGGCCGAAGCCTCCGAGCATCAGTGTCATTCCAGATTCAATTCCTTCTATCGCCTTATTTACGTCTGTTACTTCTTTATTCATAAATACAGTTTTACCACGATATGTCGCGTTGGTTTTCAAACATGTTTTTTCCCGCTTCGTAAGCTTTGCAATCGAGCTCAACGGGTATACCCGAAGGCTTGGCAAACTCGCCCTGTGCTATATTTAGAGATTCGTCGGCGTAAATAGATTTCATATAATACCCCCAAATCGGCAAGGCCATATTGGTACCCATTCCGAGCCTCAGTGTGCGAAAGTGAACCGCACGGTCTTCGGCTCCGACCCAAACGCCTGTAACCAGGTCGGGGGTGAGCCCGATGAACCAACCGTCTGATTGGTTTTGGGTGGTACCGGTTTTTCCGGCGATGCTCAATTCGCGTGGAAACGCGTCGTAATCTCTGCTCTCCACGTCCATTTTTAAGCGCATTGCAGTTCCAGTAGTCTTTCCGGTGTGTTTGTTGTACACGCCTTCTACGGTACCCTGCATTAAGCTCAACATGGTGTATGCCGTTCGTTCGTCCATGGCTTCACTGGTGTTGGGCTGCATATTAAAAATGGTGTTTCCGTTTTTATCTTCCACGCGGAGTACGTAAATCGGATCGATATGTACGCCCATATTTGCAAAAGTGGCATTGGCAGATGTAATCTCCAAAAGCGATAAATCGGCTACGCCAAAACACTGCGATACCACGGGCTGCATTTCGCTCTTAATACCCAGGTCTCTGGCCAGCTTAATAATCGCTTCGGGCCCAAATTGCTTCATTACCCACGCCGTTACGGTATTGATGGAGTTTGCAAGTCCCCATTTAAGCGATACCATATAGCCGTAATCCCGATCGGGATCCTGGGGAGTGTAATCTTCCTGCAAATTAAAAGTGCCTTTGTGAAAGGTTGTAGGCACTTTTGGAACTTCGTAACAGGGCGAATAGCCTTCGCGAATAGCTGTGGCGTATACAAACGGTTTGAACGTAGAGCCCACCTGTCTTTTACCAACTTTTACGTGGTCGTACTGGAAATGCTTGTAACTATTCCCACCTACCCAGGCTTTCACAAACCCCGTTTTCGGATCGATGCTTACCAGGCCACTTTGCAGAATGCTCTTGTAATAACGGATGCTGTCCATCGGTGTAAGAACTGTATCTATATCGCCCTGCCAGCTAAAGATAGACATTGGGACTTTCTCGTTTCTAAAAAAGTGCTCTATGCTGTCCCGGGGCTGTCCCGTCCACTCTTCCAGACAATCTTCTGATTGACACGTATAGAACTTCTTGCCGTTTTCTTTTTTCGATTCGATGTTGATGCGGCGATGGCAATTCGGACATTCTTTTCCGGCCATAATGCGGTATCGCTCTGTGCGGCGCATGGAGGTGTTTTCGATTCGCTCGATTTCGTCCTTGCTCAAATCGTTTGAGAAAGGTGGATTGCTATATTTTCCCACATCGTTGAAGAACTGCTTTTGCAATTCGCCGCCCAAATGTTGTTTTACTGCATTTTCGGCATACTCCTGCATTCGCGAGTCGATGGTGACGTATATTTTCAAACCGTCCTGATAGATGTTGTACGGATCGCCATTGGACTTGGCGTAGGCCCACGATCCGTCTTCATTTTTTTGGCGAAAGAGCGTTTTGAGCTCACTCCGCAATACTTCTCTGAAATACGGCGCGAGTCCATCCTGATGGTCTACCGATTGGAAGCGGATATTTAAGGGAAGGTTTTGAAGCGAGTCAAGCTCTGCTTTGGTGATGTACTCGTTTCGAACCATCTGCGCCAAAACAACATTCCGGCGGTGAATTGTGATATCGGGCCGGCGCAGGGGGTTAAATAAATTCGGATTTTTTGCCATTCCCACCAGCATGGCAGCTTCTTCTACTTTCAGCGAGTCGGGTGTGGTATTAAAATAAACCTGAGACGCCGATTTTATTCCAACCCCTTGATTGATCCAGTCAAATTTATTGAGGTAAAGGGTGATGATTTCTTCCTTGGTGTATTGCCGCTCCAGCCTGGCAGAAATAATCCATTCCTGAAACTTTTGAGCCACCCGCTCAAAACCGTTTCCGGGCCTTTCGGTAAATAGCATCTTTGCGAGCTGCTGGGTTATGGTGCTTGCTCCTCCCTTCTTGCCTAAGTATATAGCGGCTCGAACGGTTCCTCTTAAATCAATTCCCGAATGCGACCTAAACCGTTCGTCTTCAGTCGCGACCAGGGCCTGAATTAAGTTGGGTGAAATTTCGTCGTAATCTACGTTCGACCTGTTCTCGCGGTAAAAACGTCCAATCACCGCCCCATCGGCAGAGATTACTTCCGTAGCGAGATGCGTTTTTGGATTGGCCAGCGCAACGGTGTCTGGTAAATCACTTTCCGAAGCAAAATACAATCCCGCAGCTATCATTGCCAGTGGTGCCAGGCCGATCACCCAAATGAAAAATATCAGCTTTCGGGATACCCTTCGTTTTTTCTTGCCGTTTTCTTCCATATTCCTTTTTAACGGAGTTTTTCTAATTGCAGTGCACTAGTTATTTGCCGCCTTTTCAATTCTCACCCCCACGTTGCGAATTCCTTCAAGTGTATCAGTTCGCATGGCTTGCTCAATTTCAATGGTATATTCTCCGCTCAGCGGAAATCGTTTGTTGTATTGGTACATGATGGTGTTTGAAAGGTGGCGGCTGCTGTTGAGGTATCCGCTTCCAGAGCCCAACCATTTTCCCGTGGCGTCGGCAAGCACTATTCCCACCGTGTCCTTGGAGAACTTATCGTTGGGAAATATGGTTTTCACAAATACATATAGGTTTCGGTAGGGGTAATTCTCTGTATTTCTTACATTGATGTAGAAATTGTGTTGACTCACCGTGTCGGTAATGTCGAGCTTTAAAACCGCTCTGTCGTTGACGGCCCAGGCGTTGTTGTCGAAAATCACATTTTCTTCAAATACGAGGTTGTCGTCGGCACAAGACAGAAGTAAGGTTGCCATAAGCGAATACGACAGGGCAAATACAATGCGTTTCAAATGGCGGCGGGAGCTTTTCAAGCTAGTCTTTTTTGGGTTTATTTGGTTTATTCGGATTCTGCTTGTTCCGTGGCTTTCGGCGCCTGTTTCCTTTCGGCTGGTTCTTTTTTTGGGCGTTTTGAGCTTGAGGGTTGCCCTGTTTGGCAGGTCCCTTTTTCTTTCTCCGCTTTTTACGACTTTTTTGCTTTGTGTTGTCAAAGCGCGTTAAACTATCCTGGCCTACAACGTTTCCGTAGCTCTCTTCTGCTTTTGGCTCTTCGGCAATGGCAAAATCGAGTAGATCCTGAGGCATTTTCCCCTTCTCGTTTAAATCTACAATTTCGCTAACGCGATCCTTTCCAATTGGGACAGGGCTACTCGCTCCCCCTTCTTCGTAAATGTACCACAGCACGCCCTTAAAAATGTCTGTTTTAATGTGGAATGCCGTTCCTTTTTTTGTTTTTAGGCGGTTGTGGTTTTTTGGAAAGTCTTTCAGCGCGTCGAGGTAGCTGTCTAACTCGTAGTTAAGGCAACACTTGAGCTTTCCGCATTGTCCGGCCAATTTTTGGGTGTTAAGTGCAAGTTGTTGGTAACGCGCTGCGCTGGTAGAAACAGATCTGAAATCGGTGAGCCAGGTGCTGCAGCAGAGTTCTCTACCACATGAGCCTATTCCTCCCAGCCGTCCAGCTTCCTGCCGGGCACCAATTTGCTTCATCTCCACCCGAATCCGGAAGGCTTCGGCGTATTTCTTTATGAGCTCTCTAAAATCTACCCGCCCTTCGGCAGTGTAGTAAAAGGTGGCTTTTGATTTGTCGCTTTGGTATTCCACATCGCTTATTTTCATCTCCAGCCCCAGCGTTTTGGCTATTGTGCGTGCGTGCTGCATGGTATCGGCTTCCAGCGACCTGGCGTCGCGCCATTTGTCCAAATCTTCGGTAGAAGCAACCCGGATTATCTTTTTGAGATCGCGGGTGTTTTTGGTGGCCTTTTTCTTTTCCATCTGCAAGCGGGCCAGTTCTCCGGCGGCGGAAACGATGCCCAGATCAAAACCGGGACTTCCTTCAACAACAACTGCGTCGCCGGGATTTAAATGCCCTTTGGTAGCATTTCGGTAAAAATCTTTCCGGCTGTTTTTAAATCTGATTTCAACAAATTCAAACGGCGTTACATTTCCCGGCAATTCCATATTGCTGAGCCAGTCGAATACTGCGAGCTTGCTGCAGCCACCCGTGCTGCACGTTCCGTTATTTTTACATCCGGCCGGTTGGCCATTTTTACCGTTTGCACAACTTTCGCATCCCATACACTATTCTTCTTTAGAGTCAAAATTATGAAATGAGTTAAGATTTCGCCTTAAAAAGCTTCATCATATCCTGACTCATTTTTAAAAAGAGCAATTGTGGATTTATATTGCGCTCAACCATATAATGCCCGTCGCTAAAAATCTTTTCAAACCCTTCTATGTCCGCTTTTTCCATGTAAGGCGCAAATTTTCGCGCAAAGTCGAGGGCTTCATCGTCAAAGCGGGCTGCTCCTTCGCCGAGGTGAACATAAACAATGCTCTGGTGCAAAAACTGTAAGCAGTACTCTAAAAAATACTGTTGCTGGTCTTTTGTGTAGGTGCCAATTTTTTCGCAAACCGCAAGCATGTCGGGCATTTTAGACGTTACACACGCACGCATCCACCTGGTAAATATATCCAGGTAATCTGTTGGCTGCTCTTTATGTGTGGCCAACATCCTGGCAAGGTAAAAATTACCATCGGAGATATGGGCATATTTCTTTGCCGAAATGGGGTCTATCTGGTATTGATTTTCCAGTCCGTGAGCTATATCGCTGTCCTTGAGCTTTCCACAATTTACCTTCTGCGTGCGCGACACAATGGTGGGCAAAAAATCTTCGGGCGAAACGGCCACGAGAATAACAATGGTTTTCTGCGTGGGCTCTTCAAGCGTTTTGAGCAATTTATTCGCCGCCGAAATATTCATTTTATCCGCCCGCCAAACGATCATAATTTTGTGGCCCCCCTTAAATGATTTCAACGAAAGGGATCGAATGATCTCCTGACTCTCTTCGGCCGATATAATGGATTTCTTTTTCTCTTCGCCCATTGCCAACTCCCACGACTTTAAAGTCATGTAGGGGTCTTCCTTTAGCAGTCCCAGGAAGTTTTTGGCGTGCTTATCGGCCGTTTCAGACTTTTTTTGCTTCACCACGGGAAAGGAAAAGTGCAAGTCTGGGTGCGACCAGGCATTCATCTGAACACAGCTGGTGCAAACCCCACAGCGATCTTCATCAGTTGGGTTCTCGCAAAAAATATATCCCGAAAAGGCAATGGCCATTGGCAGTGCACCGCTGCCCTCCGGCCCCAAAAACATCAGGGCGTGGCCTACATGCCCATCTTTTACAGACTGCGTAAGCTGATCTTTAATCTCTGTATGACCTAGAATATCCTTAAAAAACACGGTGAAATTTGAAGGGCAAATCTAAGAATTATCCAAAGGATTAAATCCGATAGTGAACCCACACCGAAGAATGTTTTTATTTTTGGATTTCATAAGAAAACACCATGCAACACATCGACAAGTATTCCTTCGAAAATAAACGAGCGCTTATCCGGGTAGATTTTAATGTACCTCTCAATAAGAACCTTGAAGTAACAGACCCCAGCCGAATTCGCGCGGCAATTCCCACGGTTAAGAAAGTTCTCAACTCGGGTGGATCGGTGGTTTTAATGTCTCACCTCGGCAGGCCGAAGGGCGAGCCGGAGGAGAAATTGTCGCTTAAAAATATTGTTCCAGCCCTTGAGAAAGAACTGGGTACTAAGGTGAAGTTTGCCGAAGATTGCGTGGGTGACGATATCACGGCACAAACTTCGGAGCTCAAGAGCGGGGAGGTGATGCTGCTCGAAAATCTGCGGTTCCACAAGGAAGAAACCGCCGGCGATGAATTCTTTGCGGGCCAACTCGCCTCGCACGGCGATTGCTACATAAACGACGCTTTCGGCACAGCACACCGCGCGCATGCATCTACTACCGTGGTGGCCAATTTTTTCCCGACCGATAAAATGTTCGGCGACCTGATGAATGGCGAACTGGAAAGCCTCGACAAGGTATTAAACAGCGATGCTAAGCCAAAGCTTGCCATTGTGGGCGGCGCCAAAGTGAGCAGCAAAATTACGGTGCTCGAGAATTTGCTTCCGCGCGTAGATCACATGATTATCGGCGGTGGAATGACCTATACCTTTACCAAAGCGGCGGGTGGGAATATCGGAAACTCGCTTGTAGAGGAAG
>JAIVHP010000412.1 GCA_020201045.1 Flavobacteriales bacterium | reverse complement strand
TTAAGAGTTGAAGAGCCGTAAGAAGTAAGCCGAAAGCCTGAAGCCTGAAGCCTGAAGCCTGAAGCCTGAAGCCTGAAGCCGGAAGCCGAAAGCCATTTAAATTATTCATCGTAGAAAGAATTGGTTATTAGACTCTTTGAAGTTAGAAAATAAAATACAGACAGCAAAATTAGGGCGGTTTGGGTTGGGAAGAAGCGTAGATTTCAAATCCGAAACGCTGGATAGTCGGTCTTTTGTAAAACGGGTTCCATCGAAATAGCTAATTTTGGCATGTAAAGCACAAAAACAGAACTATGCTCGGTTTAGAGATGCCAACAGATCCGCGTTGGGTTAATATTGTGGAAAAGAATATATCTGAAATTCTCACCGACCACGCATGGTGCGAGCAAAAGGCGGCCAGTGCCGCGATCAGCATTATCGTGCGTTACCCCGAATATCCCGACCTGGTTGATGAAATGACTGCGCTGGTGCGCGAAGAAATGGAGCATTTCGCTTTGGTACACGAAAAGATAAAAGAGCGCGGATACAAACTCGGTTTCGACCGAAAGGACCCCTACGTAAAAGATTTGGCTGGCTTTATAAAGAAGGGCGGCGACCGAACGCAGCAATTGGTGGAAGCGCTTTTGATGGCCGGAATGATTGAAGCACGGAGCTGCGAGCGCTTCAGGGTTCTCAGCGAAGAAATTGCCGACGAAGACCTGCGGAGCTTTTACCGCGGCTTAATGGCCAGCGAAGCGCGACACTACACCTGCTTTTTGCGGTTTGCGCGGAAATACGGCGGCAAAATCGACGTGGATAAGCGGTGGAAGGAATTTTTGAGCTTCGAAGGAAAGCTGATGGAGAAATACGGTAAGTCCGAAACTATCCACGGCTAATAAGTGGCTGTCTATAGCGTCCATTATCGGCGTTGCACTTGATTTAAAAACAGTCATTGACAAGGGTCAAATCCTTGATTTTTAAATCTTCGTGCGCCTTGCTAATGAACTCTCTAGTTCAGCCACTTGAGAGTATTGACAGACTCTAATTCGTGGCTGGGATATAAAATCCGATAGCTGCGTTACGCCCGCCTACCGTTGGTAGGCTCGCCCCAAAAATGCTCATTTATATCAGTAGACTGCGCTTTTTGGGGCTTCGCAAGCCCTGCATACCATGCCTTCGGCAGGTAAACCGGCCAGGCAGGCCTGCCTCCCGGAGGGTGGCTTGCTATTGAACTTTCTGGCTCAGCATCATGTCTCTATTGACGAACACCAATTTCGGGCTCTTCGCGGCTCTCTTTCAAAACTCCCAGCCATTCGTTGGGAATTTCGATGGTTTTTTGTGTTTGGTAATCAAAACAAACCGCTGTAGATTTTCCATACGTGCAGGTCAACCACTCCCTTCCTTTTCTTTTGATCATCTTAAAACTCACTTCGAAGCTCTTGCTTCCTATGGTCGAAATCCACAGCACAATCCGCAACTCATCGTTAAAGAATACGGGAAGTTGGTAATTGATCTCGTGGCGGGCAAGCAGGATTCCCTGTTTGTCCCACTCCCAATTCTCCTTTACCTTATCCTGAAACCACTTGGTTCTTCCCTCTTCCAGGTAGGTGATATAAACGGCGTTGTTTACGTGGCCGTAGGTGTCTAAATCGTTGTACCTGATGTGAATGGGGTATCCGGGTTTATCCAAAATAACTTAAGTTGTGGGATTCATAATTACGCTAAACACCGTGAGGCTGTTGGGATCTCTGTCGTAAGAGAGTTTGTCGAGCGCCGATTGTACGTTCTTGGCGCTGAAGTAAGATGTGTGCAGGGTATCGTCGTCAGATGTTTTCCACTGTATGGTATAAGTGCTCTGCTTGTCTTTGTAGTTCTTTACGTAACTCAACATCTTTTTCATTACGTCAATCTTGTCGTAGCCTTCTTCCTTGTGAAAAAGAAAAGATTGGTTGTGACGGGGGTTTACCGTTACCAGGTGAAGGGTGGTATTGCCTTCGCTTTCGCCGAAATTGTAAATTAAGCTGTTGGGCCCGAGCCCGATGTACTCTTCGATATCGCGTTGTATTTTAGCGATTTCGATGTTTTTATCTGTCATGTCTTTGACTTTAGGCGTCAAATTTACTGAATTCGGAATTGTTGCTGATGAATTCGGGAACGATATCTTTCATATGGCGGACGAGTTGATCGTTGTTTTGAGAATTAAAGTCATCTATCAGCATGTTGATTTTGGTAGAGATTTCATCGAATTCGTATTTCCTGACTTTGGCTCGCTTTATTTGGGGGTGGTGAGTGGGGAGGGTGTTTTCTTCGTCGTTTAAAAGTTCTTCGTAGAGTTTTTCGCCCGGGCGCAGGCCGGTAATTTTTATCTCGATGTCCTTGCCGAGTTCCAGTCCACTCAGGCTAATCATTTGTTTTGCCAGGTCGATGATTTTCACCGACTGCCCCATGTCAAAGACGAAAATCTCCCCGCCTTCGCCCATAGCACCTGCCTCGAGCACCAACTGGCAGGCTTCTGGAATGGTCATAAAATAACGGGTGATTTCGGGGTCGGTTACGGTAACCGGCCCACCGGCTTCAATTTGCTTTTTAAACAGCGGAATAACCGATCCATTGCTGCCGAGTACATTCCCAAACCGGGTGGTAATAAAACTGGTTTTTCCACGGGTATTGCAGGTTTGGGCGTAAATGGTAAGAACCGCTTCGGTGGGGTTGAGCTCCATAAGCGGAACGTGCTTGTAAGCCGCTGCGTGAAACACCACATCGGGATCAAAATGACGAAATACGTTCTTTATGCGTTCCAGCCGTCTGATGTCTCCAATTACCACTTCGAGCTTGATTTCGGGCATGGATTTCCGCAGCTCTATTTCCAGTTCGTAAAGCGGCGACTCAGATTGATCTAAGGCCACAATGAGTTTAGGCTTATAGCTCGCAATCTGCATCACCAGTCCGCTTCCTATAGAGCCCGCCGCACCGGTAATGAGTACGGTCTTTCCGCGAAGTTGTTTTTCTACGTTCCCATCGTCGAGCGAGATGACTTCGCGGCCGAGCAAATCGTCAATTTTTACCTGTTTGATTTGTTTGAAGCTCAGTTCGCCATTAATCCAATCGGTAACAGGCGGAACGTTGAGTGCTTTAACGCGGTTTTTCAAGGCGATTTGGAGCACTTTGCGCTTGTTTTCAATTTTTGGCTTTTGAATAGAAACGATTATGTTTTCCACCCGGCGCTTTTTTAAGTACGCGTCCAGATTGCTGCTGTGAATGATAGGGGCTCCTTCTACGCGCTTTTGCGATTTCTTCGGGTCGTCGTCTACAAAGGCCAGCACGTGATAGCGCATACCCGCGTCCCTGTCAATCGCTCTTTTGGCGATTAGCCCGGCTTCTCCGGCTCCGTAAATTAATACGTTCGACCGTTCCGATCGCGGATTTTTAATTTCCACATAAAGCAATTTTACCGCCAGCCGAAATAAAATGAGCAGGGCACAGGCAAAAAAAGCATCGATAATGATGATGGAAAACGGAATAAAATAGGCGCCATCCCAAAGAAAGAATTTAAGGGGGTTAAATACGGCCATAATAAAGGACCCCACAGCAATCACTTTTATGATGCGCACGGAGTCTTCCACGCCCGA
>JAIVHP010000411.1 GCA_020201045.1 Flavobacteriales bacterium | reverse complement strand
CAATACGTCTGAGTTTACGCGATAGGAAACCCGGGCAAATACCGCCCCATCCGGCACGGTAGTTCCAAACTTGACAATGGCTTGTGGTGCATCTTCTTCGCCATATTTAAAGCTGGTTTTAACGGTTTGACCGCCAATTTTTTGCCGCGATCGATCTAAAAATTCAAGTTCAAAAACTTCTTCTCCATCCTGCGGTGTGGGGAGAATATTATTCTCCTGGTCCATGAGTTCGCGTTCAACGCTTAGAATTTTTAGGTCTCTGTCGGTTTTTCCGCGCTCCACGCGCATTGCCAGGTAGAAAATTTTTGGCTGCGTATCTTCTGTATATTCCACGGGTGTAGTTTGTTTTGTCAAACCACTTTGAGAGCAAGCAGTGAGCAAGCATATTGATAAGCCAAGAACACGAAGTGTCATCATAGGTTCCATTTTACTTTTGTAAAGATATTTATTCAAATCCTATGCCGCGAATAATTCGGATTTCTTATCCCTTTACCAGCCGAAAGGCGAAATACGGTGTTTCGGGTCATTCTTATTATTCATACCTTCGACAGCTGTAAATACTATGAAAGTTTTATTGACAATTGCCATTTTCACCGCTATTATGACTCCGGTAAAATCTCAAAACAAGATGGGTTTCGACCTAATGGTGAAAACACTGATTTCGGGAGATGTAGATACGCTTAACGGCGAATCAGTTGCCGCTATGGTAGAAGCTGGAGAAGAAGTTGCCATCCTGGACGCAAGAGAGAAGAAAGAGTTTGACGTAAGCCACATCGCGCAATCGCGTTTTGTGGGTTACGAAGATTTTGACATCAATAGACTCGAAGGAATCTCGAAGTCAGACACGGTGGTGGTATACTGCTCTGTGGGTAAGCGAAGCGAAGATATTGCCCGCAAAATCAAAGAAGCAGGCTACGCCAATGTGTACAATTATTTTGGGGGAATATTCGACTGGACAAACCGCGGCCTTCCCGTTGTGGATAATAAGAATAACAAAACATCCTGCGTCCACCCGTACAGTAAAATGTGGGGGATTTGGGTAAACAACCTGGAAAAATGCTATGAACCACGATAGCCTTTTAATCGTATTTGCAAAAAATCCCGAACTGGGAAAAGTAAAAACACGTTTGGCCAAGACCATTGGCAATGAAAAAGCGCTGATGATTTACCTGAAGTTATTGGAGCACACCCATGCCATAGCCGATAAAGTCTTTGCCGATAAGGCCGTGTTTTATTCGGAGAAAGTTCAGGATTTTGACATCCTCGATTACTACAAATTCCCTAAGTTTTTGCAAAAAGGGCAGAGCCTTGGCGAGCGGATGGATCGGGCTATTGGCCAGGCCTTTGGGCAGCAGTACGAAAAGGTGGTAATCATCGGCTCCGATTGTTTTGAACTCACTACCGAGTTAATTGAAGACGCACTGAAAGCGCTAGACGATACCAACGTGGTAATTGGCCCGGCCGAAGATGGCGGCTACTACCTATTGGGAATGGATCGGCATTACCCACACCTTTTTAAAAACAAAAACTGGTCTTCTGAAGATGTTTTCTTAGATACGCTACTCGATATCAAAAAGCTAAATCTCAGCTATTCATTGCTGCCGACGCTAAACGATGTAGACGAAGAAAAAGACCTGGGAGAACTCCGAAAGCATTTGGCTTGAAAGAGCTGAGCATCGTTATACCATTTTACGATTCCGGGCAGGTTTTATCACATTTCTTACCGATAATTCTGAGCCGATTGAGCGATGAGTTGGACGTAGAGCTCATCTTGGTAGATGCATTTCAAAGGCCCGATATCGAAAGGAAATGCAATGATCGAGGTGTGCGATACGGCTATGCCGATGTAGCGAGGCGTTCTGTTCAAATGAATTTTGGAGCTGACCTGGCTACATCTAATAGATTTTTCTTTCTCCATATCGATTCCATTCCACCGCAAAATTTCGATAAACTCATTATGAAAGCCCCGGGCGAATCGGGGTGTTTCAGGCTTGCTTTTGATCCACCGCATTGGTTTTTGAATGCCTTTGCCTATTTCACACGCTTTAATTGGGCCATTGCCCGTGGTGGCGATCAGGGACTTTTTGTAGATCGCGATCAGTTTTACGCGCTCGATGGATTTAAAAGCGAGTGGAGCATAATGGAAGATATAGACATTAGTGTCAGGCTATCGCGCAGTGGAAATTTTCGAATTCTGCCGGAAGAACTTATTACATCTTCGCGGAAATACAGAGAGAATGGTGTTTACAAGCTTCAAACGGTCTTTACTGTTCTCACAGTGATGTACTGGCTGGGTTTTTCAAACCGAAAAATTAAGCGTTTCTACCGCAAGTGGATAAAATGAGCCCGTCTTAATGGCTCGTCGCGAGTACATATTTTGTAATTTTGAAGGAATTCGAATTTATGAATATACCAGATTCAAGTCTGCCCCGCGTAGTAATTGTTGGAGGTGGTTTTGGTGGCTTGCAACTCGCGAGACACTTAAATCCCAAAAAATTTCAGGTGGTACTTATCGACAAACGAAATTACCACACCTTTCAACCTTTACTGTATCAGGTGGCCACCGCCGGGTTAGAGCCCGACAGCATCGCATATCCGCTTCGCAAAATATTTAAAAACCAGCCAAACTTTTACTTTAGGATGACGGAAGTACTCGAGGTGCTCCCGGAAGAGAAGAAGGCCGTGACCACCATCGGCGAGCTGGACTACGATTATCTGGCCTTAGCCACCGGAACGGTAACCAATTTTTTTGGAAACAAAACCATCGAAAAGCTATCGATGGGAATGAAATCGGTACCCGAAGCGCTGAATATTCGCTCACTCGTTCTTCAAAATTTTGAATCTGCACTCCTCACCGACGATTTAAAGGAGCGCGAGAGCCTAATGAATATTGTTATTGTCGGGGCGGGGCCCACAGGCGTGG
>JAIVHP010000410.1 GCA_020201045.1 Flavobacteriales bacterium | reverse complement strand
TGCATACGCAGTATCCCAGGGATGCACGAGAATGTCATAATTATTCGGTTCGCTGTTGCTTACGGTCACGTCAAGACTGTCGTCAACCCACCCTTCAGGCGCGTCCCAGTAGATACGGTACGTTGCTTCGCAGTCACCAAGGTCTTTTTGTAGTCCTTCTTGTTTTTTGGATTTGGGTTGGTAGCTTTGCATGCCTTGTACAGGTACGTCTACTTTGATTGTTTTTCCAGAAAAAACTTGCTCGCCGTCACGGGTGAGATTGAACACGTACGCGCCGCGGGCAAGGTGGTCTAAGGAAATATGTTCCTGTGTTCCTGTAAATTGTTCGCTGGCGACTTGTCGTCCCTGCATATCATAAAGTTGGAGTCGATGGTTTCCTGCAAGTTCCTGCGGGAGTTGAATATTGATTTCATTTCCTGGAATTGGACCTACGCGCACCGCATCTTTATAATGCTGGGCGAGGCCAACGGTAGAATCTATACAGACAGGAATGGAATCTTGGACAACGCCGTTTTGATCACTCACGCCTGTATACACGGTTTCTGGAATAGTATCTTCCATGTCGAGTGCTTTCCAGGATGCATTTACTCCTTCAAATGCTGATTGATCGGTTTCCCGTAAGAATTGATAGGCTACATTGGCCCAAGCCGTATCGGCATTCTGTGAAAATACGGAAAGACTCAAAGCGAAGAAAAACAAGGCTAAAGTGCATCGCATACATGCAGTGGTTTTGGTTATCTTTTATTGGAGTTGAAAGTTAAATATAAAGCGGGAGAAAAGCAAAAGGGTGTGGGGTGTGGGGTGTGGGTTGAGGCTGCCGGTTGCCGGCTTTCGGCTTGTGGGTAAAGGCTTTCGGCTACCGGCTACCGGCTACCAGCTACCGGCTACCAGTTTTACGCTCTTCGTAGCGATGATACTGAATGCTTTCGGGACAGCTAAAGGCCAAAAGCCAACAGCTAAGCGCTATAAACTGGCTTTCAGCTACCAGTCAACCGCCTGTCGCTATTTTATTTCACAGCTTGAATAGAAGCGTCAAAACAATATATTTTGGCACCATTTTGGTTTATGCAGTAATTTTATACTTTCGAGTATAATACCAATAAGTATAAAATGTCTAAAATTCGTTCTCATCACATAAAATTGATGCTTAAATGATTGATTCCGACAAACCGACAGTACAATGAAACAGATAGCAATAGTTCTTTTGGTTTTCTTTTTCAGTTCACATCTTTCGGCGCAGGAATCAGAAAGCTGGCCGCGCCCAGGTGCGGAGTGGAATTATTGTGTATACGGCGATTACCCATCGTTCAATGTTTGGAGCCACACATTTGCATACACCGCCGATACGGTGATAGGATCTCACACCTACGCCATGGTTCAACACACCGAAGTGAACGGCGAACCGCTTGCAGAAGACGGTTCATCATGGTTTATTCTCGAGGAATACACGCGTACCTATTTCCGCCAATCGGGCGATACGGTTTACCGACGTGTCAATGGACAGGACTACGTGTTTATGATAAACGGAATTGTGGCTGATGAGGAGTTTACTACATTTCGATCTACCTACAACGAATGGGGGCAATGGAGTTGCACAGATGAGCTGCCGCTTAAAGTGATTGCCACCGAAGAGACGGAATACGGCGATGCAACTTACCGGGAGGTGAGCCTCCAAGACCTCGATCCATTCTTCAATACGGAAAACTCAATGGAGAATACTTATGTCTTTATTGAAGGGGTGGGATTGAAAAACGGATTTACTTACCTCACACCGGAGCTCATTTACGAAGGTGAGACAAACCAAAGTGATGACCTGGCCGAATGCTTGGGAGGGGTGCTTCATTTGCCTTGGAGCGCGCTTCATCACTACAGCGATAATGAGACTGAGATTGACTTTTTCGAGTGCGATATCACCGTTTCAACTGATGACGTCACCGCAGATCGGGCTTTTTTCCGGCTTTTCCCCAACCCGGCAAAAGACATTGTCACCATTGAAACTACCGGTGATGCGCAGCTACGCCTTCAAGTCAGAATGTACGACATGCGCGGGATGCTGCTCAAACAGTACGTCAACGTGATGTCTGGAACCCAATTGGACTTGGGCAAATTAACGCGGGGAATCTACACGGTCAGCGTTGAAAGTGATAGCGGTGTGGCTACGCAGAAGCTTGTTATTCAGTAATCATTCCAATCTGGCAAGCTTGTGAAAAGTTGATGGCGAAGACTGGCGATTGTCAATTATTTTGTGAATATTCGTGAAGTCTGCTAGTGCGTCTTCGCCCATGCCTTCGGCTTGATCTACGGTCTGCGCTAAACGGTTGTTTTGGTTGTTAAATATCTGTACATCAGAAAAATGAGTTGAATTTTTCAGTGCGAACACTTCATGGGATGTCTGCACCGTCAATTAAAGCGCAGCGACCATCTCGCCCTGAAAGTTTTCGGGGCAAAACAGCTAAAACCCTATCAATTCCATGTTCATTATAAGGTATTGGCTATCATAGCCCAAAGCCATAAAAAATCACTCGTAATGAACGTAGTATTTGCGTGGCCTCTTAAAGATCATTCCGATTAATGCACCAACGCCGGCGCCACCCACGGTTAGGCCGATGATTCGCAGGCCCGGGTCGCTTTTGAATTGCCTACTTGGACTGTTTGAAATATCGATTGCTGTGACGAGCGAAGAGAAAAGCATGATCCCCGCACCAACGATTGCACCGGAGCCTGCGAAGGTGGTATCCTTTACCTGAATATACCTGATTTTGTCGTATTCGTGACTTTTGAAACTTCCATTGCTTTGGTAGATTAGGCTGTCGGCAAATAGCTCTATTGAATTCACTTGTATTCTTTCCTCGTTTTTAAAACCCAACACGGCCTCTTCGTATTTTTTATCAGGCGGTAGATTCAATTCTCCGCTTTGGGCAAAAGCAACACAGGATATAAAC
>JAIVHP010000025.1 GCA_020201045.1 Flavobacteriales bacterium | reverse complement strand
CAAACCCGCTGTGCTCGCGTATTCCCGAAAATTTTGCTTGTGCGCTTCCAGTCCTATAAAACTTTGCCCCCTGCCGCTTAGCTCTTCTGCAAACCTTTCGGACCACGGGGTTCTTACCCACCTTTGATAGAGCGTGTCAACTGCAGCATTCTGTGGCACGAGCGCTGCGTAAGCCGCTTTAGTTTCGTTTGAAAACCCCGGAGCGAAAACAAGGGTATTCGATGCTGTAGAGCTCCGCTCATCTGAAGTAGGCAACTCGTTTACAGCGATAATTTCATGCGTCTTTAGCAGCCAATTCCAGTCGCTCCAGTTCCCAGATACCGGCAACTCCGATGGGATGCTTTCAAAATTGATGTAGTTCAAAGGCCCATCCGGCATAATCATCACATTAGCAGAAAGTTCACTAAAGTACGGAGCGACCAACTTTTTGAAAAGATGGTATCCGGGCTCTGCCAATTCATCCGGAGAAGCCTGCGACTCAATCAAGTTTCGGTAGGTTTGAATTTCTTCGGAAATTCCTCGGGTATCCATTTCGAAGGAAGCAAAGCTGTTTTCGTTCACTACCACTGCAATACTCACGGAGTCCAGATAACAAAAACCCAGCAGAGCGCTCCCGTGTAGTTGGTTTTGAATATCGGTCAAAGACGTTTCCCGCTCCTGATAGCGCAACTTATACCATTTGGGGTAGCGCTCCTTCATACTTCGCTGAAAATCGCGCCAGGATTCGATGTGTTCAAACTCCAACTCCTTCCAGTACTCCGCATCGCCTTGTGCGCCTTTTGCACGGATAAACTGCAGCTTTTCACGGAGTAGACGGTCTGTCTCAACTAGCGAGTCGGGAACGTTGGCGAATTGCATGGCCGATCTGTTTTGAACCGTAGAGCGAATGGTGGCAAAACGGCTTTCCTGCAAAGCTTCGAGCATGATGTTTTGCAATGTTACGTCGGGCGAAGCTCTGTTTAGCCGATGTGATATTAAGGCACTCAGGTTGTAGATGCGGTGTATTTGCCGAAGGACAGGACTGTTGGTATTTTCAAAATTCAGTAATGGCCATAGACTACCCATCAGGTCTTTCATTTTGTCCATTACCGCGAGCAACTCCCTGGCGCTGCCCGCTTCAGCAGCTATAGTTTCGAGTTGAAACTCCACAATACTCAACACATACGGATCCAGAAAAGAAATATCCCGAGCCGTGTAAAAATCAAAGTCTACCGGATCTTGATTGTAAACATAAGCCCAGGTTCTATCAAGGAGCTCTTTCCAAATCTCATGATCGCTGCTGTTCTGATATTCGTCCCGGGCCAGAAAAAGCGCAGACTCCACAACAGCATCATAGAAATTCCATCTTTGCGGTTTCCGTTATTGATCATTACTTCGGCCATACCGTAAAACGCATCAGCGGTAGAAGGGTGAGTTTCTCCCAGGCTTGCTCGGCGTATTTCGTAGGATTTGCTGTAGAATTTTTCAGCTAATTTAAACTGCTCCTTAGCCGCAGAATTCATCCCCAAATTGTAGTAGCTCTGCCCCAACTGAGCCGTTTCGCTATCGTTTAACAAAAGGTTCTCTTTAAGCCCCATACTGTAAAGAGAATCAGCCGTGTAATAATCTCCCTGAAGGTAGTAAGCAGTTCCGAGTCCGTTGTACAAATTCACCCGATCCGTGTGCGGAGTGGGCAACAAACTATCGGCAATTGCCATGGCTTTTTCCACATAGGGAATCCCTCTCCTGGTATCGTCAAGTGCCAGGTACAGCGTTCCCAAATTAAAATACTCCTTGAGCAACGGAGCCAGAAGGTTTTGCTTTCGGTGGATTTCAATCGCCTTTTCGAGCATACTTCTCGCACCGTCAAAATCTCCAAGCTCAACCTTTATGGAGCTAATATTTGCCGAAACCGACGATAAATGAGCGTGTTCTGGCGGGAGATGCAAACTTAAAATCCGGAAAGCTTCGCCAAAAGCGGAGTCGGCCTTTTCGAGTAAATCCAATTCGTCGTAAATCAAAGCCAAAGAATTAAGGGTATACCCCAATTCCTTGTGGCTATTGCCCAGGGCACTCACATGCAGCGAGACGGCTTTTTCAACCAATTCCGCGGCTTTAGCCATATCGCCTGCATAAATATTGGTGAGCCCCTTCCACTCCAGTGCCTTCGCGATGTAAATGGTATCGGTATCCGTCTGATTCTCTTCAAACTCTACCACCCTGTCTAAAAATTTCAATGCACTTTCAAATTCGCTTTGATAAAGATAATTGCTACCAAGCGAGTAAAAAATTTGACTCGAAAAGCGCGGGTAATTGCCGGTTTTTTCAAAGGTCGACACCAACGTTTCGAGCTGATCTGTGCAGGCTTTGTTCATCCCGGCCTGCCCCAGGTGATGCAATTCTTTGTACTTGTAAAAATAGGCGCTGTCTTGAACCCCGATATCTTCCCAGTAATGATAGAGCCCCTCGTATGCGTCTGCTGCCCGCATAAAATTGCCCGCGGCTGACAGGTTATTGGCATCAATTCGAGCTGAATCGGGGTTAATTTGCCCGAAACACCAAGTGTAGGACAACATTGAAAAGACGAGAAATATTACTTGGCAGCAGCGCCGTGCGAGGTTAGGAAGCATAATTGGTTAACTATGAGCGACTGAAATTAAATAAATCAGCCGAATTTGAAAGAAATAAAATGCAAATGGCCGCTCAAAGAATGCTAGCGAACGAATTGCCGCCTTACCCATACCTGCGTTATCGTAAAATCAAAGCGACAAAAAGAATGCGTCGATCGAAAAAGTTTTGATAAATAAACCTGCATTCCTACTTTTCGAATTCTATACCCAACCAACGTATGCAGAAATGAAAAAACTTAAACCGCCGAAACCACATCAAACCATCCGGTATGTCTTTTCCGATTGGGTAAAATGCCTTGCTTTCACTTTCGCCTTTTTTGCAATTGGCAATATTGTCGCTCAAAACGACAGTATAAAATTCAACGGGAATGACGTGATTACCGGAAAAGTAAAGCAGATGAAAACAGGTGTTCTGAAAATGGAAACCAATTACAGCGACGAAGACTTTAAAATTGATTGGGACGAGGTAACGGAGTTTTACTCCGATAATATATTTACCATTAATTTATCAGACCGTAGCTTGCTGGCGGCAGCCCGAATAGAAACGGTAAGCCCGGGAGTTTTTCGGATTGTAAACGGCGTTGAATCCCGCGAAGTAGGAGTAGACGAAATAGTGTACTTCCGAAAACTCGACAAAGAATTTTGGAATAAGCTTTCGGCATCCGTCGATTTTGGCTTTAGGCTGACAAAAGCTAATGATTTTCAACAATTTAACGCGTCGGCTAACATAGGATACAGCACCGATCGATGGACTTTAAACTCCTCATACCGTCAGGTGCGCTCTGTGCAAGACAACACCGACCCTATTCGACGCGTAGATGGATCGGCAACAGGAGACTACCTCCTGCAAAATGGAATATTCTTCGGCGCGCGATTAAATTTTCTCTCCAATTCAGAACAGCAAATCGATCTTCGAACCACCGGAGTTTTGGGAGCGGGATATTATATATTCCGTACCAATACCTTGTTTTGGAATGGCTTTTTGGGTGCGGCTATAAACATTGAACGATTTGAGCCTGCACCCGAAGGTGAAGCCCCGACAGGACAAGCAACATCCAGAGAGAGTTTTGAGGGAGTTGTCGGAACGGAATTGAGCGTATTCGATCTTGGCAACTTCGACCTGTCTACGAGCACGTACTGGTATCCAGGCCTGTCAAAGGGCGGGCGGAACCGGCTAGACTTTCGACTGGACACCACCTACGATATCGCCAAAGGTTTTTATATTAAGGCCGGAATAACGCTCAATTACGACAGTAGACCGGCGGCTGGTGGTGCCGAATCGGACTACATACTCTTGAGCGGATTTGGTTGGTCACTCTAAAATACAGAAACGATGAAATTACCTTACTATCAAATTGATGCTTTCACGTATGTTCTATTTGCCGGTAATCCCGCAGGAGTGGTGATTTTAAATGAATGGCTCAGCGACAGTTTAATGCAAAAAATGGCACTTGAGAACAACTTTTCCGAAACGGCATTTCTAGTAATTGACAGCTCTGGGGAAATTGAGTTGCGTTGGTTTACCCCCACCACAGAAGTAGAACTTTGCGGCCACGCCACACTTGCCGCAGCTAAAGTTGTTTTTGATCACTATGCCCAAGATGCGCGTGAAATCTCTTTCAAAACCAAATACTCAGGCGAGTTAACAGCAACTAAAGACGGGGACTCCATAACCCTTCAATTCCCTATTGATGAGTTGAGCGAAGTGAAAAATACGGAAGAATTTGCAGATGCAATGGGAGTGGCTCCCCAAGAGAGCTTTAAAGGACGCTCTGATTACCTCTTTGTATTTACCAATCAGGAGGAGTTACAAAGCCTGAAACCCAACTTCACAAAATTGGCAAAACTGAATGCAAGAGGCTTCATTTGCACGGCCTGCGGCACTGAAGTAGATTTTGTTTCCCGATTTTTCGCCCCCCGTGTTGGCGTAAATGAAGACCCGGTAACAGGTTCGGCGCATACCACCCTCGCCGCATACTGGTCTAAAAGACTGCTTCGCGACGAACTTGTAGGCCGGCAGTTATCAGCACGAGGTGGCACAGTTAATTGCCGAATAGATGGTAAAGTGGTTTACCTTTCGGGAAAAGCCGTAGAGTACATCAAGTGCGATATCGAACTTCCAGATGAATTGATGGATGTATGATCTTATTATTCTGATGATTATAGTTACAGACGCTCTATCCGAACGCATTCACGACCATTGATACTTTCCCTTCTTGTCGGCTCATCAAACATTGAGCAGATTCATTCTTAACAATAAGACAACATTGGCACCTGTTTTTCTACGTTTCTTAACCTTTATTTCGCGCTGGAATTGGTGAATGAAAGGCATTCTCAAATTGCTTTAAAACTTCGAATATTTTTTAGCAATTTTGCTCGCCTTTTTTTGACACCAAAAATTTAATGCCAAAACGCTTTTTGTAGACTGTGACCAACACTTTAAAACTACATGCCGAAATATAAATCGTTAAGTACCACAAGGCCATACGATCCGTACCAATTTCTCGGTAAAGAAAAAGTATTTCTCAGCACGATCATTATCGGTGTTACCCTCGCGGCATTTTTCGCGGGTAGCGGTGCGCCGGCAATGTGGCTCGGTTTTGCCTTTGCAGCCTATGCCGCGGTGGCCAACGATAGCATCCAATCTCTCGGCACGTTTATAGAAAGCAACGGGCACCGCCGTTGGTGGGTGCTTTGGCTTTATATTGGAACCATTTTTTTATGTGTAGTAACCTTTAGCTGGCTGTACTTTGACGGAGATGTAACCTATCAGCGACTGCTAGACAGTGATGGGGAGACAAAGTACCCGCATCCCGAATCGTTTAGCTTCTTTCAAATTATTGCTCCCCTTGTTCTTATTGTACTCACGAGGCTTCGAATGCCCGTCTCTACTACCTTCTTGCTGCTCAGCGTTTTCAGCGCTGACACTTCCGGCATTACATCTGTGGTGTTTAAAAGCTGGTCGGGGTACGCCATGGCATTTTTGCTTTCATTTGCCGTTTGGTACTTCTCTTATAAAACGATAAGGAAATACTTTAAGAGCCGAAAGCACAATCAGGCCTGGGTAGTGGTTCAGTGGATTGTGAGCGGTTCGCTCTGGGCCACGTGGATTATGCAAGACGGAGCCAATATTGCCGTTTTTCTACCCAGGCAGCAAACCCCGACGCAATTTGTCATCTTCGCTGCAGTAATTTTTGCGGGGCTCGGAATCTTGTTCTACCTCCGCGGAGATAAAATTCAGCGCATCGTAAGTGAAAAGGTGCGTATTTCTGACGTAAGAGCGGCTACTTTGGTGGATTTCACCTACGTTATACTGCTTATTTATAAGCTTTTTATAAGCACCGTCCCCATGAGTACCACCTGGGTTTTTCTCGGAATTATAGGCGGGCGCGAAATTGCCGTAAGCCTGGCGCGGAAGAAAAATGGAATAAAGCACAAGAAAAAGGCAATTTGGATGACGGCGCGAGACTTTGGATATGCAATGGCCGGACTTGCCATCTCCGTTCTGCTTGCCGTAGGTGCAAACCCCGATATTCGAAATACGATTCTGGAGGCCATTGGCTTTTAGTGGCATTTTGTCGCCCCGGACCAACGTGTATGGTTAGTCGCTTACCTTCGTCTGCATACTTGAAAGCTTAAGTCACGAGATTTTTTCATTGATTGAAGTCTACAATTTGAACCATCCGTATTACAATAAACCCAAAGCAGAACGCCGCCGATTCACTGCAAAACTTATTCTCGGCGCTGCATTGGTTAACGCGGCAATCATAGTGCTGTGCATTGTTTTAGAAACGTATCTTATAATAGCACTTTCCGTTTATCTAACCCTTATTCTTCTTGCGCCTTTTCTGGACGTTCCTGCCCTGGTAGCGGCCGGAAAACTCACCTACTTCTCTTCTTTTCTGCTCGCCGAAAAAGAGAAAAAAGGAACCCTAAAAATTCACGGCGGCACCCTACTCGATTATTGGTTTACCATCAATCGTTCTATGAATGGAAAGCAGCGCAGAGATTTCATTCTAGGCGGCTATATACAGGGGCTTTTAAATTTGATTGAGTGGGCGGAAGAAAACGATAAGACTGAACTGCAAATTACCGGCACCACCCCGATTCTAAACCGCAGAACTGCCGAAAAACTCGGCTTTAAGTTGAAACCTGTAAATCTCGTTCAACTGGTGATTCTCGTTTTTAACTATCCGAATTTAACAGTAGCTCAGAGCATTTCTAAAGCGCGATTATCATTTCCGAAAATCGGCAATACAAAAACCATCCATGCCAATATCGGGGATTTGAAAAAGCGAAGGACATTTATGAAAGAACTCTGCGAGAAATTAGCGTAATGCTATCAGGTGATCTTTAACGCACAGTCCTGCTACATTTTGAGCTTTGCATCGACAGCAAATTTTCCGGGGCCAAAAACAAGTATGGTCACGTAAATAAGCAGGTATAAAATGGGGAACTCCTGTTTTCCGAGTTCGTCGCCGGCGTGCACCACAAACGCAGCTGTTGCCATTGTGATAATAAGCGGAATGGTCGCCAACCTGGAGCCCAGTCCCAACATCAGGAGTATAGAGCAAAAGAATTCAGCAAACACCGCTAGTACAAGCGATAGCGTTGAGCCAATCCCGAGCGGATCTCCAAATGCCGTATCGCCCGAGAGCAGCTTGAGAAATTTTGGATAGCCGTGCGTGAGCATAAATACGGATACCAAAACACGTAGGAAGAAAAGCCACAATCCGGCTAACTTTTGATTCACAGAAGTACCAAATAATTTCATGCATCAGATTATTAAGCGCCAAAACTAAAGAAATATCACCATTGCAGAGAAACCAATTGCGGAATGATTTCGCCGACTTAAGAACCTGAACTCGATTGCGTTAATAAAGTTGCGCCAGTTATTTTAATTTCAGATGTCAATTCTCACATTCAATTGTTCGAATTAAATGATAAAATAACTGAGGTTCTTTCATTCTGCGGAGTAAATTGAGCCCTTACTCCAAACACAGAAAAGATGCGCTGGACTCTCTTGCTTATTGCGATTTTTACTATTCAGTTTATGGGTTTTTCTCAGCCCACCGAGAAATCCCAGGAATTTAACGCCGTCTTAGATTCTGTATTGGTGCAAATGGATCTGGGAAGGTTCAACGATGTTGAAAGAAGTCTGAATGATGCCAGGATGCTCATTGCAGACGATCCATGCGAAAAAAATTATTTCCGCTACAAGTATTATCTGGGCTTGCTGCACTTAAAAAGGTGGGAGCTGGAGACTGCCGAACCCATTTTATTGGAGTGCCTGAAGATGGCTCGCGCCTCTGGCGACTCTACGCAATTGCTTACATCCAATGCATCGATGGCGCAGCTAAAAGCCGAACAATCCCTTCACGGAGCTTCTATCGTTTACGGCAACGAAGCGCTCAGTTATTTCGACGGTATCGATAGCCTGAAGTACTTTGGTCTTAAGGCCAATATTGCAATATCGTACATGCACGAGGGAGACATGGACAGATCGTTGAGTTACGCTCTGGAGGCGAAGCGTTTTTACGAACGGGAAGGACATTATTTAGAACTGGGGTTAGTATTAAACAATATCGGTGAATTATATCGGGAACATTTTAAAGACTACGACATAGCCATAAAGCACTACCGATCTGCCATCGAGATCAACAGAGCTAATGGGTATTTAGGGAGCCTTGCTGCAAATTACCTCAACATGGCACTTAGTTTTAGCAATCAGGATAGGATAGATTCTGCTATCTACTACATCGATCTCGCTCATGTAACCCGCAAAGAAATGGGAGATAACGGTGGCTTGGCCATCGTAAACAATACACTGGGGGAGATTTATTTGCGCAAAGGTGATTTGGAAGCCGCTCAAAAAGCCTTTGCAAAAACAGTTGATATCAGCCGAGAATACAATATTTATCCAGGATTGTATTACGGGAATCTCGGGCTCGGAAAAACCTATTTTGCCAATGGTGTAAACAACATTGCACGGGAATACTATGAAGCTGCCATGGACATAGCTTCCGAGCTGCAATCTAAATCAATGATTGCCGAAGTGCACGGAAATCTCTACGATCTCCATCGCGAAAACAGTGATTTTGAAGATGCACTAAACCACTTCGATCTTCATAAGCTGTATTCAGATTCAATACAAATGAAGGTAAAAGATAATGAGTTTGCCGAGCTTAAGACCCGTTATGAAACCGATTTGGCCAATGCCGAGAATATGCTTTTAAAGGCCACCCAGAAAACTCAAAAAGCCGAATTGAAACGGCAGCGGATCACATCTATCGGACTGTGGATGTTGCTAGGCTTTGTACTCGCAATTACCTTTATTCTCTATCTTGGGTACAATAGACGAAGCGAATCGCTGAAGAAAGAAGCCGCACTGCGAAAGGAGCTGGAAGAACAGTACAATACCGTGCAAAAACAGAAGGAAGAATTAAAAAAACTCGACGACCTTAAGAACAAAATTTTTGCGGTTCTGGGTCATGACCTTAGAGCGCCCTTAACCAGCATTTCTTCGCTGGTGAGCTTAATGAACTCAAAAGACATCAACCGCAAAGACTTCGAAAAGCTTACCGAGCACCTCGACGAAGAAACCCGGGCGGGACTCACTTCTCTTCAAAGCATCCTCGAGTGGTCGCAGGTAAAGGCCGGTAATGAAAAACCAAAAATCGAAAATCTCCCCGTTGATCCAATAGTTGGAGATTTGCTACGCCATAACCGCAGACAAATTGATGAAAAAGAAGTAAAGATCACAATCAACCTGGATACAACGGATACCCTACCCGCAGACAAAAACCAGTTTAAAAGCATAGCGACCAACCTGATTTCCAATGCTATCAAATTTTCGCCAAAAGGCGGTGAAATATCCATTGGGACGTTTAAAGATTCCAACGGTGCGTACTTTACGGTTCGCGATGAAGGGGAAGGAATCCCGGAAGACATCATAGACAAATTGAACAACAGCGATAAAATTATTTCGCGGCGCGGAACAAATGGCGAAAAAGGAACGGGAATTGGACTGCGAATCGCCAGAGACTTTTTAGAGCTTCACGGGGGTCATCTAACCTTTAAATCTAAAGCATCTGGCGGAACGGAAGTCGAAGCATTTTTCCCTTTTGAGATGCAGAATTTAAAGGTTTCGGCCTAGGATCAAAACCTGTATTCTCCTTTTCCTGGCTACCGGAAAATACATTTTTCAGACACCTCCCCACCATGCGATTCCCATTATCGGCTTCACAACTATGTCAACCTGTCTGCGCGTTTTTCACATGCTTTTTCTGTTTCGCATGAACATCTGTAGCAGCGCGAATAATTTTACCTTTGAAAAATTAAATCTGTTAAAGAACCAATTCATGAAAAATCTATTTAACGTTTTGGCTATAGCCATTTTCGCGCTCAGCTTCGCTTCCTGTGGCGAGCAAACAGACGCCGTAGAGTCTGGAGTGTACGAAGGAACAATCGATAAGGTAGAACCCGCAAAAACGGAGATTTACGTAAAAACCGCAGACGACAAAACTTTGGAACTCTACTTTACTGAAGCAACCTTATTAACAAAAAACGGAGAGAAAGTAGCGTTTGACGCCCTGGAAAAAGGTCAAAAAGTAGAAGTAGAAATTGAAAAGATCGGAAAGCGTCTCGACCCCATTTCTGTTGAGATTCTGGAATAATACAATCGCAATCGCGATGCTACCTTTCTCGAAGGCATCAGATTGAACATACCCTCTGCCCTATGCCGGAAGTTCCGGAATTTTGGAGAACAGAAATTTGGCACCCTTTGTCGGTACACCTCCCTATAGGTGTGCTGGCAATTGCGCTGCTTTTTAAGCTCATTTCGGGGTTTCGCGCTGGAAGCACCTGGAAAACCGGCGGAAGTGTACTACTTTACATTGGAACGGCCGGAGCGTGGGTCGCAATCTACACAGGCGATTTGGCCGATGGAATTGTATCGCGAGAGCTCTGCGACCCGACCATCCTCAAAGACCACGAAAACGGAGCCTACATCACTGCCTGGCTATTCACAGCAGCTTCTATCATTGACTTGCTTACCTTTCTGGGATCGAGAATTTTGAAAAAAACACACTTCACCTGGTTGGTTATATTATTGATGACAGTTGGAACCGGATTTCTCGGATATGTGGGCCACCTCGGCGCAACGCTTGTTTACCAACAAGCCGCGGGAGTTTACACCCCATCTGACGATTGCGCGGAATTTGAATGACTCAAAATGCCCCCTACTGCAAAAAATGATTGGCGTAAATTCATCAGTCTAGCCCCACCTTATTGATTGAGGTATGATTATCCATACTTTCGAATTCGGCCACCTAAAACCAAATCTTACCATGATTAAAATTTATTCCTTTATTGCTCTGTTGGTAATACCCGCATTCTGTTCTTGTCAAAATACCGAAACGGAGCTGTCGACTTACGGACAAATTGAAGAAGCCCCGGAAAATATTACCGGGGGAAACGTTCTGGGCAGATTTATAGACGGATTGATTTTTCGCTATTACTGGGCTACGGAAGGATTGAATGAAGACGACCTTACCTACCGACCTTCTGATGGCGCGCGAAACTGCTCGGAAACCATTCACCACCTTCTCGATCTTTCAGAAGTGATTTCCAATGCCGCATGTCGCCAACCCAACCTTAGGTCTGAAAAAACGGACACATTGAGTTTCGAACAGGCAAGAGCAAAAACCCTTTCAAATTTATCTTCGGCTTCGGAGCGATTTAAAGCCATGCCCGATGATTCTCTCGAGACCGTTCAAATGCTTTTCAAATCTGATAATGCAAATCGAACCATACCGATTTGGAACCTGATGAATGGGCCGGTTAATGACGCCATCTATCACGTCGGTCAAATTGTGTCGTTTCGCCGCACCACAGGCAACCCGATTAAACCGGGCATAAGCATGATGTATGGAACAGGACCTTAGATCACATACTCCAAGCTTCCATTTTTACCCGACAGAAACTATTCGCGTTTACAGCCAGTTAAATACCGCTTTACTGAACGACAGCTTTAACCACTTTGAGTTTCTCACCATCTGAAAGTCGGATGAAATAAACGCC
>JAIVHP010000185.1 GCA_020201045.1 Flavobacteriales bacterium | reverse complement strand
CATCGATTGTTGTATTGCTTGAGGTAGGATGGATGAAACTCTAAGTTATGCACTTCAACTCCGAATGGTTTATACGCTATCTGAAGCACCCGCTTGTTGACGATTGCATTAAAAATAGGAGCGATATATTTATAACCGGTATAATCAATATTACTCTCGAACCCCATCACCTTCTTAGACTGATTTGTCAAATTAAAGCGCTGCGTAAGCATAGAAACAGTCTCGGAAAGCCATTCAAACTGTGGCGCTCCATCAAATCGCCCCAACATCTCTAAGGCACCTTTCAATTGCTCGGCTTCGTTTTCGTGCAAGGGCTGCTTGCCAATACTGAAATTCTTATCCGAATAAGTGTAATAGCTGAACTTTCCTTCATTTATGGTCTCTAGGGGTGCATCGAATCCTTCCAGGGATCTGAAAAACTTTATATCGTTTCTTAACTGCCTTACTGCTACGCCAGCAGCTTGAGAATCTTCCATTCTCAGGGCTTCGTTCACTTTGTTCAGTAAGTCCTTAAAACTATACTTTCGAGATCCGTCGCGAAAAAGGCGATCGAGCGTTCGGTAGCGGAGGTAAGCGTTTTTTGTTGTAGGCATGGTTTTGTTCTTAGCCAAAAGATTCAAGATCGTTTTTTGCTCTGGTAACGGCGGTGTATTGCCATTTCAGATTGGGAATACCCCACTCATTAATAAAAACTTTTTCCCATTCGCCGCCCTGTGCTTTGTGGCAGGTAATGGCATTCCCGTAAATTAAGTGAATAGCACCTACATATCGGTCATCCCTGGAATCGTTTGAGCCCTGGAATATTTTGTTCTTGCGGTAGCGTTCATGACGCAATGCTTTGAGTTTTTCAATAGCTACAGATCCACGTGGATCAAGCAAACATTCAAGAAGCATCAAATCTTCAATTTCGAGCTCTTCTTCCGAAAAAAGCAATTTCAGCTTTACCGGGGCAAAATGTAGTCCGGCAACTTCATCTATTTTACTCAAATCCACGTCTTCTACTTTCACTTGGTCGCCATTGGACAATGATACATCGTATCTGCTCCAATTCTTGACAACCATCATAAGATCTCCCGGTTCGATTATTTTTAAGTCGTGCCGGTTAAACTTGCGTTGGCGAACCAGGTCGTTAAAATACTTATTCTGTTTGTTGCTCAGGCTTATGGTTACCAAATGTTCTTCACCCTTAGATTTTTGCTCTTTCACATACTTATCAGCAGCTTGATTGATATTCGCGCTTCGTTCTCCTTTAAGCGGAGCTTTATCAAATCCTTTGTCCATTGCTTCTTTAATGAGATTGGCATTATCCAGAATGTAGCTTCCATCTTGCTGACGTTTCACTTCAGTGAGGTGATATTCGGCTCCTGTTAGGTTAAAAGTACGTTCCAAAAAAGCTTTATTCAGAGCAAAAGACTCTTGCTCTTTTACCGGAGGTAACTGATAGCGATCACCAATGAGAATGATTTTATTTTCAACATTGCCGCTTTTGATGTAGTCGATTAAATCATAAAGTAATCCTCGGCTCGCTTCAAATAAACCATTATCGCGTGTAGCATCCTTCGCTATCATAGATGCTTCGTCGATAATGTAGACCATCGGATCCTCATTCTTATCGTCCTTTAAGTGAAAATTAACCTTACCTGAGTCAGGATCTTCAATAGCGAAGTATATCAAGGAGTGTATGGTTTTGGAAAGGGCCTTTGCTTTTCTTCCCACAATGCGTGCAGCTCTTCCCGTAGGCGCCGCTATATGGTATTCACATCCTCGTTCTAGAAGATACCCAATCAAAGCAGAGATTATTGATGTCTTACCCGTACCCGCAGAACCGGTTAGAATCAAAAAATCTAAAGCACTATCTGATTCCACGAAATTCTCCATTCCTATAAGAGCCATTTTCTGCTCATCAGTGGGCTTAAAAATCAAGTGATCGAGTATGCCTTTCTTTTCCATGTTTGGTTTATCAGATTCGCCAACAAATGTAGAAACTTGCTGTGCACTGTTAGTGCACAAGTGTAATTATTTTTACTGACTACCTAAAGTTCTATTGGGAAATGATTTGGGATATAGATCTGAGAGACTTTAAGATACTCGTAAAATTATCACAACGTAAATAGGTTACGTTGATGGATTTTATATTTGGGTTTAAAATAAAAGATCATGAAACGGAAGAAACCAAATACGAATAAAAGGGTAATGGGTAATATGAATATCGGAGGCATAGCAGGTTCTGTGAGCGGAGGTACTATCAAAAATTCGTCTTTCGGCGGTGCGATTATCCTGAACGCTGACTTTGACCGATACGTTGCCGGTGTCTTAAAAAATGTAAATGTGGGTGGGATTGTAGGTAAAGCCCAAAATGCAATATTGGACAATGTGACCAGCGATGCCAAAATTTACATTCGCGATGTTAAAAAATTTGCTGCACTCGAAAATGCACTTGATAAAGCAATAGATAACAAAGGCCGCCTGCAACTTGCAAAACTGGAACTGGAGGGAATCAAGTCTGAAATCGGAAAGCCGGGTATGGCTGTAAAAGTGGAGCGCTTTCTGAATATTGTTAATGGTGTGAGAGATGTCGTGGAGCCATTTGTACCGTATTTGATGAGCCTCGTGCCATGATGACAATACGCGAAATAGAAGATTTTATTGATATGCTCGAATCTTTCAATCGGTCTGAAGGATATTTTGCCTATTCGTTCATAAAAAACGCGTTAGCCCAACTCGAATTTCCAATTGCAAAATGCACTTTACAGCCTGGCCATAAATTAATACGTGGAAGAGTACACACAAATAACGAAGATTTCTTTCATAAAATATCAGACATATCTTATCGGAAGGACTTATTTCTCATTAAAGATTTTGGAAGAGCCAATGAGCCCTGTCAAAGTATGTTCTACTGCTCCGACAACCCGAAAACTGCTTTCATCGAAACTTGCACTATTACCCGCGAGGAGTTGGACAAAG
>JAIVHP010000184.1 GCA_020201045.1 Flavobacteriales bacterium | reverse complement strand
GGCTCCAAAATTACATCAATGAATTTTGCTACAAGCTAAACCGGCGTTACTTTGGTAACAGAAAATTTGACCGCCTGGCCACTGCAATCGCATCAAGCTTGTGTACACAGACTATCTAACATAATCCAGAACTTCCGCAACCACAAATGTGCTTCCGCCCACAAATATCAAATCGTTGAGCATCGCTTCTTCTTTCGCAGCCGACAAGGCAGATTTAACCGACTCATAAACACGGCCTTCCAAAGAGAACTTCAGTGCTTCATTGCTGAGTTCGCGCGAGTCTTTTCCCCGCGGAACATTGGGCTTGCACCAGTAATATGTCGCTGAGGTAGGCAATAGCATGAGAATGTTTTTTGCATCCTTGTCGTCTACCATTCCCCATACAATATGCAATCGCACGTAACTCTCCTTCCGCAAGTGATCTACAACTTGTTGCACACCAGCTTCGTTGTGGCCCACGTCGGTAATTATTCGAGGCCGTTCTCCAATAGTCTCCCATCGCCCGCGCAATCCGGTGTTTTTGCGGACGTTTATCGCCCCTTTTTCGACGCAGTGATTATCCAATTTCCACCCCTTTTGGCGCATTACATCAACCACCTTGTTTACGGTTCGCATATTTTCTCTTTGGTACGAGCCGGTTAAATCGGTTTGTAGAAAGGGAGATTTGGTGTAGATATCGTAAAATGGAGCATCTTTCTCAAGAGCCATAACCCGAAGCTCTTCTACAACTTTTAAGTCGTTCTCACCTACAACCACCGGGGTGTTTGCCTTGATTATTCCACCTTTTTCCCGGGCAATTTTTTCAATGGTATCGCCCAAAAACTTTTCGTGGTCTTTTGAAATGGATGTGATAATAGCGCACTCGGGTTCTACCACATTTGTGGAATCTAAACGTCCGCCCATTCCCACTTCCAGTATAGCGATGTCTACCTTGTTCTGCGCGAAATACGCAAATGCCATGGCGCAGGAGATCTCAAAAAAAGACGGCTTTAATTCGGCCATGTCTCTTTTGATGCGCTCTACAAAATCAACGACGAACGATTCTTCAATCATCTGCCCGTCAATTTTTATTCGCTCGCGGTAATCGAGTAGGTGGGGAGATGTGAAAAGCCCGGTCTTATAACCACAGGTATGAAAAATAGAAGCCAGTGCCGACGATACCGAACCCTTTCCGTTGGTTCCGGCTACGTGTATGCTTTTGAACTTTTGATGTGGGTTATCGAGTGATTTGCAAAGAGCAATAGTGTTCGACAGATCGGCCTTGTAAGCTGCGGCACCTACTCGCTGAAACATGGGTAGCTGACTAAATAAGTAGGCAACGGTTTCTTCGTAGTTCATTAATTGAGTTTGAATACGTACCGCACCTTGCCCCTTTGCTCAACGGCTGCACCCGGGTCTCCATTGAATTTATAGTTGTTTAATACGTCCTTCTTTGCCAGGTTAATCAAGTACTGCGAAGTGGTATTCGATTCGCGCAGGTTTGGTGTAACTTTGGTAACATTGCCGTTTCGGTCTACCGTAATATTGAGTACGAGTATTCCCTCTTCGTTGGTGCTGCTAATTTTAGTGCCGTATCCGGGCATTAAGCTACGCCCTTCTAACTGCCAACTACCACTGCCACCACCCAGTACACCTTTGCCGTCCTTACCAGCCGGATTTCCCTGATCTCCCTGTCCCTGGGTGTCGCCCTGTCCACTGCCCTGCTTATCGGGGTTGGATAGATCGCTCAAGGCATCTTTCAATTTGTCGTCAATGGTGGGTTTTGGGTCTTCAGCGGGTTCTTCTTTGGGCTCTTCTTCCTTTTCTTGAGGTTTGGGCTCTTCTTTTTGATCGGGAACGGCAACATCGCTGTCATCGTCGGAAACAACGTCTTCTTCTACTACTTCTTCTGCTGTTTCTTCCACGGCGGGCGCAGTTTCAACAGGTTCGGGCTGTGGTGTTTCTGTTTGCGCCACGGCATCGCCACCGGCGTCTTCTTCCCAGCCGAATTCAATAGACGCGCCGCGATCTTCCGGAAGGGGTACCGGCTGCTTTAGGCCGAAAATGAAGAACAGGATAAAGGCAATCAAATGGAAAAGTACCGTGGCAATCACGGCCTTTTTCTTCCGATTTTTTTCCGATTTGGTCTCCATATCTATTTGGGTTTCGTGGCGAGCACAATTTTCCATTTATTGCGCTTGGCGATATCCAGAACTTTTACGGTTTCGCCCGTGGGTACAGACTGATCTACGTGCATTACAATACTGGGCTCTGCAACCCCGGAGAGTTGCTGGGAAAGCGCATTCTCTAAACCATCCGACTCCACAATTTTATTGTTTACCGAATAAATTAAATCCGCACCAATTCGAAGGGATATTTTTTGTTTGTCCTTTATTTTATTGCTGCTCTTGGGCAAGTCTACCGGGAGTGCATAAGGGCTAACCAGCGTAGATACGATGATAAAAAATATCAGCAATAAGAATACCAGGTCTGTCATAGAAGACATTGAAAAACTGGCATTTACTTTATTTCGCGATCTGAGGTTCATTCGTTTTTTATTTTCCCGGTTCTTCCAAAAGATCTATAAATTCTATGGATCGGGCTTCCATCCTATGCACCACTTTATCTACCCGAACAACGAGGGTATTGTAGGCGATATAGGCAATAATACCGATAATCAAACCGGCAACCGTGGTTACCATGGCCTGCATAATTCCGCCGGAGAGCGCTCCGATTTCTACGCCATTTCCCGAAATTTTCATCGCATGGAAGGTCATAATCATACCGATAACCGTTCCCAGGAATAGACTTCCAGCTTGCCCACGTTTTCGATAGATGCGCTCACATCGTCCATGGGTTTTCCTATTCGCGCTATACCCTTATCGAGCATTCTCGCTATCGGGGTTCCCGAAGTTGCACAAAGGCTTCTGGCTGCGTCTAGTTTTCCATCACTCACATAGTCCTTTATGCGATTCATAAAGTCTTTGTCTTCTTTAGAAGCTTTGGTGATGGCCATCCATCTTTCGGCAAAAATATAAATGGCTATCACAGACAAAATTCCGAGTGGAATCATGATGTACCAGCCGCCGTCGATGATAAGCTGCCAAATAGAAATGGTTTCTTCGCTGGCAGTTGCAGCGGCCAAACTGTCCGTAGCTGATGCTCCGGGATTAATTTGCAGGAAAAAGGGTGTCTTCATAAGACAAGGATAAAGCAGGTTTCTCTATAAAACGAACCTTATCGCAACAAATTATACACGGGTGAATATGAATACCGCTGCTCCCGAGAAATAGCCCAAAATAGCGAGCCAGGTGAGTTTTTTAAAGTACCAGATAAAATCGATTCGCTCAAGTCCCATAGCGGCGACGCCAGCGGCCGATCCGATGATCAATACGCTTCCACCCGTACCGGCGCAATAGGCCAGGAAGAGCCAAAAATCTCCGTTTGCAGCGAAAACGCCTTCCGCTGCTATAGGGTACATCCCCTGAGCAGCGGCCACGAGCGGCACATTATCAACAATGGCCGAGAGTAATCCTATGGTCAAATCTATTGCATAGATATTGCCCCCCATGCTCGTTTGGAGAAAGTCTGCCATTTTGCCGAGTGATCCAACCTCCTGAAGTGCTGCAACACCGAGTAAAATTCCCAAAAAGAACAAAACAGATGCGGTGTCGATTTTTCGCAAAACACCGAGCACGCTGAGTTTTCGCTTTTTCTCAGCACTTTTCTTTCGGTGCATTACTTCTGTGATTACCCACAGGATGCCCAAACTGCAATCCGGCAACTCCAAAGTAGAAAATGACATTGCGCTCTTTATCGGTGGCCGGATTTTCTTCAAATAGATTTGTAGGTCGTTCCGGACGTTTAAGCTGTCCGCGCATCTTAATTGTCAGAACAATAAGCGGAACCAGAATGGTTGCTAAGCTGGGTAAAAACAAGCCCTGAATAATGATGGGCACATCGGGGAGTTGTTTTTTAATCCAAAGCATCGTGGTGGTTACATCTCCAATAGGCGACCAGGCACCACCGGCATTCGCAGCGATAACCATAAACCCGACGAAAAACCAGCGGTTGTATTTATCGTCGATCAATTTTCGGAGCAGCGAAACCATCACGATAGTCGTGGTTAAGTTGTCGAGAATAGCGCTAAAGAAAAAGGTGAGAAGACTCAAAATCCACAGAAGTTTCGCTTTATCGGTGGTTTTAATCTTGTCGGTGATCGCTCTGAACCCTTCGTGGGCATCGATGGTTTCTACGATGGTCATGGCGCCCAGAAGGAAGAACAGGATGCTCGCAATTTCGCTGAGGTGATGCAATAACCGATGTTCCATAAACATCGATACCAGCTCTTTGCCTTCCAGCATTTGGTTCTGGCTGCTGTAGCGGGTGAATTCATCAACGAGTGCCGCCGGAACCTGGTCGGCACCTAAAACATAAAGTGCCCAGCAAACTACTCCTAAAATTAGCGCAGATGCAGCTTTATCAACTCTGAGGGGATGTTCGAGCGCAATGGCTAGATACCCGAGAACAAATACACTAATAATCGCTATTTCCATGTGCTTAGATCAATTGAGAGAGAGCTATTTCAAATCCTGTCGCTGCTAAATCCCTGCCCGTTGCATTTCTCTCATTGATATCTTCCAGAGCTTTCTTGATGGTGCCCGAAGTGTCTTTGAAGATGGCCTGATCGCTCATTTCTGCGTCGCGCTCCATGCAGTATGCAAATACGCGAGCCATTCCACAATTGGCTATAAAGTCTGGTATAAGGCTCACCTTGCTGTCTGTATAC
>JAIVHP010000409.1 GCA_020201045.1 Flavobacteriales bacterium | reverse complement strand
TCATATTCCTTTTGGTGGTTTTGCTCGCCGAAATCATGCTCATCATTTACAAATCCGGAGCCGCACAAACGGTTTTGGAAGAAACCATACTTGCCGAAGAACACGCAAGCCGTCAAAAAATAAGAGCGCTGGAAAGACAGCGACAAGAGTACGATCGAGCAGAAAAAATACTGGGCCGCGAAACAGTAAACGAAATACGCAGCCTGAATCAAAGAAAAGCCGGTTAGAATCCGGGCCGGTTGGCTATGAGCCGGTAACCCGTCCGCCACAGGCGGGTGGGTTTTCAAAAAAATTTACAAACCCTAAAAACTCCTAACCATGACCTACAAGACACTACACACAGCAATTGCACTACTACTTTCGGCTATAGCTTTCGGGCAAACCAACGCCGAAGAAGACGGATCCTACGGTAATTTCCGTCTGGGGTGTTACGGAATCTCTTTTTACGAAAATGACGAGTGGACCGAAATGGAAGCTATGAAAGGGGTATTCCACCTGAATATCGACGATAATCTGGCGAGCTTCATCGCTTTCGAGAAATTGCACCAATACGATCTCTTTGATATAAGTTTCGAAAATGAAGATTCCACCACAACATTCACAGCGGGTGCTCTTGACGATAATGGGGATCAACTTATGATTATCATAAAAACAACGGAATACATCGACTTCAACGTTGTATTTCTCATTTACGACGAGTGGGGAGTGCAACTTCTCACATCCAATTAAATGGATGCCGGGTGTTTTTAATCCTGCATTTTCTTAAGCGTGCCAGACAAATACCAGCCACAGTTAAATGGCAGGTACTGCATGTATTCGCATCAAATCACAGGATTACATCGGTACTACCAACACCTTGATTTATAGAAATTAAAATGATTCAATTATAAAATATGTATAGATCAAATTCTTTTTGTAGAAATTTCGTAATCGCATCAAACCTTTCCATCATCCTTGCATTTCTCCATTGTTTTTCATTATTTACACATTCTATGGGCAATTTATGGAAGACTACATCAAAGAGCTAAGGCAGGCACAGCATCATTTTAGGCATAAATTCTACAGCACATCCATTTACGAATGCGGCAGGATTATAGAGTGCGGAATGAAGGATCTTTATGTTGACCTGGAAGCTTATCTCGAAAAAGAAGGTTTGAGCCAGGAGTTTGAATCCATGCGCCAACAATTTGCCAATCGCCGGAGGGATAAGGAAGAATTTAATTACGAAAAAGCTACCCTGGGAAGTATGATCTTATTTGCGCGGTACTCCGGGTTTTGGGATAAATTAAAGAGTATGTGCGAAAGCAATTTGTCTTTTCTGAAGATGGTTAACTGGTCGCGCGTGCGTAAACTCCGAAATGATTCAGCACACAACCAGGATATTTTCGGCCGGAACGAAGCGCTGGAAATGCTGTTTTACACCAAGGTTTTTCTCTACGACTGCGGTTTAATTGAAGGGATGAATCACGCAGCACCTGAGATTTTGGACGCCCATTGTGCGAAATGCGACTTTAAAATTAGTCACCAATGGAATTTTTGTCCCAATTGCAGCGCCGAAATAAGCAAGCAATGCCACAACTGCGATCGGGCGCTAATGGCCGGGCACCGAATTTGTCCACACTGCGATGCCCCACAGCCTGGAACTACCAACCGCGACGAATCCGTAAAAACCTATAAAAAATACGCCGAAGCCGTTTGGGCCGATTGGGAAGTAACTCCTTTGGAGCGCTCCTGGCTCGACAACAAACGACTGGAGCTCGGAATTAACCCCGAAGAAGCTGAAAAAATTGAAACAACTGTTATCCCAAAAAATTACCACCACTTTCAAAACCTAATACAGGCGGTCAATATCGATGGGGTTATTGACAGCGACGAAGAGCAGTTCCTGATGAACAAAGCCGACCATTTGGAAATTACCCAGGACATTGCAACGAAGATGATCTCCTCATCTAAAAAAGCCGGCAAAAAAATTAGAAAGAGCCTTTGGAGACTGGCCTGAAACCGCCCATCCAAATCCTACAAACACTTAATTAGAATTCCTTAAACACACAACGTAAATACATTACGTTGTGGATCTGTTACTTTGCAATTGGTTGTTGAACCAAAAATTGGAACGACATGTGCAGATAGCTTACACACATAAACCTGAGATTTGCACAAACGATGATAAACCGTAAAAGGATCTCGTCGCAAAAAAAACGTGAAATTGTTTTTGCGAACTTTTAATGATTTCTTTGCAACGCTAACCAACAGAAAATGACTTACCAATCAACATTTTTCCGCCTCGCAATTATAATATGCACTTCCCTTCTCACCGTTCTTCCAGGAAAAGTAGAAGGCCAAAGTGTGGATTGCCCGCAGTGTCTGTCGGGGATTTGTGAAGGGGATGCCGTTGTTGATTACCTTGAATTCGATAATATCTCGACACCTATTCAAGTATTATCTTTAACAGGCGATATAAATGGCGATGGAACTGATCTTGAGAATTACACTTTTTCAGATAACGGATTCGGAGAATTTGTCTTAAGTTTTGAAGACAGTGATGGTAATTTATTCGAAGATATCACAATAAATGTAGATGTAGAATCTATCGGAGCGGCTATCAATTTCAATCAAGTTGGCAACTGCTTTGAAAGCACTTTTAGTGCAAGCGTAAATTCACCTGGTAATATTACTTCTTACCAATGGTTGATCACCGAAATAACCGGTGGTTTAAGCACTCCTGTTGGTACCCTCGGCGGTAACAATCAGAGTTATAATTTTCCCGGAAGTGGAATATACGAGCTCTGTTTGACGGTTACGAGCAACGGGGGCTGCACTGAGCAGATTTGCGAGACTCAAACAGTTGTTGGCCCCGTTGCGGGTTTAGCCTTTCTAGAAGATAACAACGATGAACTACTTACCAGTCCGAATGATCCAAACCTAATAGCATACTGCAATTTTACGGTTAATCAGGATTTTGACTTGTTTATTGCAGATTCATCCAGTCATTCAAGTGGAGGAACCATAGTAAATTATCTTGTTGAATTAGATGGTGTAGAAATTTATAATAGTTCAGAAGCACCAGATGACCTTTTAATTGTGGCTGAAGATGGAGATTTTTCGGGCTATGTAGATGTTTATATTGAAGTGGTTGACGCAAATGGTTGTATTGATAGCAACACTTATAATGTTTATTTAGGAACAACGGTAGAGCCGCAATTAAACACAGCTCCACCAACATCGATTCTTTGTCCAGGTGATGTAATTCCAATAGAAACAACAAGCTGGCAGAGTAATCCCGAAGGAGTTGACTATGGGATTGTCATAACTTGTGATCCTGATGATGAGAATGCCGTGTTGGAATCCTGGTCGTGGTCAGCTGAAGATCCAGACGATGAAATTTATTGGACTCCTGATGAATCATCCTGCGGTTGCTCCGAAAATAGCTATTGGGCAGTTTCTAGCGCTTCGCATCCGTGCAATACTTCTGCAATAGCTGATGATGTCGATTTCAAAGTCTCTTTCCCATCAGAAGCCACATTTACGCAGACACCTTCAGGAAATCTTTGTGACGACGAAATGGCCACTTTTACTTGGGATTTTGCAAACTTGGTTGTTGACGGGGTACCTCACTGCGAAGCTGCACTCGAATGGTCAATCACAGATTTAGATGGGAATAGCATTCCAATAAATGGAGCAGCTAATGACCAAGAGATGTCACATACTTTTGATGGACCTAACACCTATGAAGTTTGCTTACAAGTATATAGCAACTGCGGTGAACCAACCTATTGCGAAACCGTTTGCGTTAATCCACCGATCACTGATGTAACCCTAAACCCCGAATGGAACACCCCTTCCCTACTCTGCCCGGGCGATGAATTTACATCCGAGCTAACTTATTCTGAC
>JAIVHP010000408.1 GCA_020201045.1 Flavobacteriales bacterium | reverse complement strand
TGCAGGATATAGACGACTATGTGGCCTACATTGATTTGGTGTACGAACGGGTTATACAACCCCATCGAACCGAAGATCAAAAACTCATAGCATTTGGTTTCTCTCAGGGTGTCGCCACCGTTTCGCGGTGGATAGCGCTGGGCCGGGTAAGCCCCGAAATTGCGGTGTTCTGGGGAGGTTCTTTTCCACCCGATTTAAAGCCCACGGCGGCAAAAAGATGGTTTAACCCCATCGATACCTATTGCTGTATCGGCGACAAAGACGAGTACATCACCGCAGATCGGGTAAACGATGCCAAATTGCATTTTAAGGCCCTTGGAATAAATGCGAAATGGATCTCTTACCAGGGCACACACCGCATTCCCAAAGGTGAATTTAGCAGGATTACTACGGAACACATCACCGCGTAACACGCGTAAAACAGCCAAAACAGCATTTTTAAACTAATTTATTACTTTATTAACTACATTTTTAGTTAAATTTGCTGTATGAGAGAATTAACAAAGGCAGAAGCCCAGGTAATGCAGGTTATTTGGCAAAAAGGCAAGTGCTTTGTAAAGGAAATTATCGAAGAGCTACCCGAGCCCAAGCCCGCTTACAACACCGTTTCTACGATCGTAAGAATTTTGGAATCGAAAGACTTTGTAGACCACGAAGTTTTTGGCAAAAGCCACCGGTACTATGCGGTTATCGATAAGGACGACTACCGAAAATTTACAACCAACCAATTGGTGAGCAGTTATTTCAGCGGGTCGCCATCTAAACTTCTCTCCTTCTTTATCGAAGAAAAAGACATCGATGCCGGAAGTCTGGACGAGATGTTGGAACTCATCAAAAAAGCTAAAAAAAGCCATGAATAATCTCATTTTCAGATTTGTAGAAATTAATATCTACCTGGCTGCCTTCGCGGGAATTTATTTCTTCTTCCTGAAGAACTTGCCGAATCACCGCTTAAATCGCTTTGTAATTCTCGGTTCCGTCGCCGTTTCGTTTGCGCTCCCCTTTATGGCTCTTCCGGGTAGTGAAGTGCTTCGGGCAACTGCGTGGCTTCCGGAAGTTGTGGTAGGCGGAAATCCGGCGAACATCTCTTCGGGAAACGGCCTAAACTATCTGATTATTCCATTGGCACTATACGCCTTGGGGGTGTCGTATCACCTTTTTCGATTCGTCCTTAATTTACGGGCAATTAGAAAAATGCAACAAACCCTTTCTCTGGACAGGCTTGAGTATGGCGTAAAGATTTACACAGGGATTGCAATAGAATCGACATCGAGCTTTTTCGATGCTATTTTTTGTGCAAACGAGGCGAGCTCGAGGGAAGAACAAGAGCTAATCATAGCCCACGAGCTGGTTCACGCCCGCGAAAAACACTCTGCCGACGTCGTTTTTATCAGTGTGGTTAAAGCCCTGTGCTGGTTTAACCCCGCGATATACTACATGGAGAAAGCCCTGAAAACGACGAACGAATTCAGGGCCGATGAAGTAGTAAGCCGCAGTATTACAGATAAATCGGCCTACGGGGAACTTCTCATTAGTTCGGCCTTTGGCGTAAAGCCGATTTTATTGGCAAATCAATTCTCGAATTCTAATCTTTTAAAAAACCGCATCACCATGCTTTACAAAAACAACGCAAAAAACGCTTCTTTCTCATCTTACTTTTTATTGGCATCCGTCGGTATTCTGGCCATATTCGTGCAATCGTGTACCAAGGAAAATCCCAATGAAATAGTTGTAGAAGAACAAGTTATTAAAATAGACGAGCAAGCACCGGCATCGCAATACGATGAAGAGTCTGGCGTATACCAGGTTGTGGAAGAGATGCCCGAATACAAGGGTGGAAACGATGCCCTGATAAATTATTTGGCTAACAATATCGTATACCCCGAAGAATGCCGCGATTTGGAAATGGAAGGAATGGTGTTCGTCTCTTTCACCATAGATGAAAACGGCAAGGTTGGAGACATCGATGTTGTTCGAAGCCCCGACAGCCGAATGAGCGCAGCCGCAGTAGAAGCGGTTTCAAAAATGCCCAGTTGGGAGCCCGGCAAGCACAAAGGGGAACGCGTAAAAGTGCGGTACAATCTGCCTGTAAAATTCAAGTTGAGCTAAACATTTCTCTCCGCTTTCATCGCGGAATTCCTTCACACAATCCCGCAAGTACTTCTCAAAAGATGCTTGCGGGATTTTGTATATTCGGCTCATGAATAGAATATATACCCTCCTGTTTATCTTCGCTGCCAGTTCAATTTTCGCGCAAGAAGAAGAAATTCTGCCCCGATTTTTAAGCGCTTCTGAGCGCAACCTGATAGAAGATTACACTCCGCCAACGACGCGCGGAATAGAAACACCACCGCCATTCGGGAACCTGCGAAACATGGCCGAGTGGGAAGAGATTCAGGCACTCACGATTACCTGGCGCTCCTACCCCACCATTTTGAAACAAATTGTCAGAGCGAGTCAACCGGAAACGGATGTTGTGATTTTTAGCCAGAATGCCGGAGATGTAGAAAACTACCTGATGGGCAATGCCGCTGGCGGGCCACTCGAGTCGATGGATGGAATAAACATCGTAGACGCCCCGTCTAATTCGATTTGGATTAGAGATTACGGTGCAAATACCGTTTACGGAAACCGCGTAGACACCTTGTTTTTGGTCGATTGGATTTACAATAGACCGCGGCCGGCAGACGATGTAATTCCCGATGCGCTGGAGAAATCGATGAAATTTTAGGCGATTTTCAGGGGTTGAGCGAGTACATCAAAATGACCGCTTTGCCCTACGATATTATCAACCACATCGATATGCACATGAAGCTCCTTGACGAAGAGACGTTACTCGTGGGCGAATATCCCGAAGGAACTGCCGATGGGCCGCAAATCAATGCCAATATCGACTACGTTTTAAACAACTTTAATTCCCACTTCGAAACCCCTTATAAAGTAGAGCGTATCCCCATGCCCGACAGTGAAAGCGGACTCTATCCCGACGACAACCCCGCGGGGTACTACCGCACCTACACGAATGGGGTTTTTGTAAACAACACGTTTATATACCCCTCTTATCGCGAAGAATACGACACCACCGCGGCGCGAATTTACAGCGAACTTCTTCCGGGGTATAATTTGGTGCCCATTGACTGCGACGACCAGCCCGACCTGATTATTGCAGCGGCAGGAGCCATTCACTGCATTACACACAGCGTGGGGGTAAACGACCCGCTTTTAATCGTACACCAGCCCCTGGCCGATACCGATGACGATGTGAACCCCTATTTGGTAGAAGCAGAAATTGAACATAGATCGGGAATTGCAAGTGCTTCTTTACACTGGCGGCTCGAAGGAGATGAAAGCTACGAAACCATTCCCATGGATTTTGAGTCTGGCGATACCTGGAGCGGTTTTATTCCGGCGCAGCCGGTAGAATCGGTGGTGGAATACTACATGGCGGCGGCAGCCAATAATGGAAAAACCCAAACAAGGCCGATTGTGGCACCCGAAGGGTATTGGGATTTTAAAGTTACCGGAGCCGTTGTTGGAACAGAGCAGATTGAAAACCTGAAATTAAATCCCATTTATCCGAACCCGGCAAATGGGCTGGTGAGTATTCCCCTCATGGCCGAAACGCCCGAAGATGTTTACATCTACATCACCGATATGACGGGAAGAAAGCTGGTGGATGTTTTCCGCGGAAGGGTTCACGGCGACCAGAGAATCTCGCACTTTGTAAACGATCTGGCTTCCGGTTCGTACCTGGTGGTTGCCGAAGGCAGCTTCGGAAGAAAAGCTACTCCACTGGTAGTCGTTAATCGATAAGCCCCATCCTGGCGAGCAAAAAACTGG
>JAIVHP010000407.1 GCA_020201045.1 Flavobacteriales bacterium | reverse complement strand
AGAGCGGGGCGGAACGTAGACCGCAGCAGCGCAACACTCAGATTCAGTTTAGGATTAACCCACCCCTAGCCCCTCCCAGGAGGGGAAACCTGTATTGATTGATTTGGGAGTAATGGAGAACGGTTGTAAACTTTGGTTGGGACATTGAAAAAGGGTGCTGAAATTTGAGTTTTGCCGTTGCTGGTCAATATTTCCTTAATCAAACAATAACCGCAGCAGCACAGCTACTGCGGAGCGCAGCCACTACGGAACGGCGTAAATGATGTGGAGCGGGGCGAAACAAGGACCGCAGGATTACTCCATTCGCGCAAGCGGGCGCACAACCTTGTCGTGAGACCTTTCACTTCGTTCACTGAGTTACAAATCCTGCGGAGCATGGCCGTGCCCGCCGGAGGCTGGTGGTTTGAGTTTTGCCGTTGCTAATCAATATTTCCTTAATCAAACAAACGGGGTGCTCCCCTCCTTGGAGGGAATTAAGGGGCCGTGCCCTCCGCCAAAGGCGGATGGTGGGTTTGGGAATTTGGGTCACATCCTGAAATAGATTTATACCATTCAGGCTTAAATTTTCGAAAAATCAGTACCTAAATTCCATTCCAGATAAACCAAACTCTGCGGTTTTAGCGATAATACGACCGCGGCAACTTATAATTCCCAAATTATGCCGATTTTTGTAAGCGAGATTAGACTATAACTGTATGACGATAGACGAGTTCATCAAGAACGCCGTTTTAGAAGACATTGGCGAGGGCGATCACACTTCTGACGCCTGTGTACCCGAAACTGCCATCGGGCGGGCGCGGATGTACGTTAAAGAAGATGGCGTGCTCGCAGGCACCGGCATTGCCGAGCACATCTTTTACTACATCGATCCAAACTTGCAGGTGAATGTGCAGATAAACGAGGGTAACGCCGTTAAAAAAGGCGATGTGGCCATTCACGTAAGTGGCCACACCCGAAGCATTCTGAAAGCCGAGCGGATCGCACTGAATTGCATGCAGCGCATGAGCGGTATTGCCACACTCACCAACAAAGTGGTGAAAGAGCTGGAAGGAACCAAAACCAAAGTCCTCGATACGCGAAAAACCACCCCGGGAATCCGTTTTTTGGAAAAACTCGCCGTACAGATTGGCGGAGGGGTAAATCACCGGTTCGGACTATATGACATGATGATGATCAAAGACAATCACATCGACTATGCCGGGGGGATTAAGGAAGCGATTGATAACTGCGACGAGTACCGCCAAAACCACCAATTGCCAATCGCCCTGGAAATAGAAGCCAGAGACCTGGAAGAACTGGAGACCATTTTAAGCGTTGGAAAGGTAAACCGAATTATGCTAGACAACTTTAGCTTTGAAGACTTGCGCCGCGCGGTAGAACTAATCGGCGATAAATACGAAACTGAAGCGAGTGGAAATATTACGCTTGAAACAGCGCGGCAGTACGCCGAGTGCGGGGTAGATTTTATTAGCATGGGCGCGCTTACGCATAGCGTGAAGAGTTTGGATATTAGTTTGAAGGCTTATTGAGCGGGGGATGTTGGTAATGGGAGATGGGGTGATTGCATGAGGTGTGAGATATGAGATGAGACGGGTTGAAACCCGTCTGTACGAAACCCGTCTACGGAATGATTTCGATTATTTGAATTCAAAACATACCTTCGCAGGCATAGAATTCAATGGCAGGTTTTATTGACAAATGGAAAGAGCGCATTTTGCGTTCGTCGATTGTTCGGAAGTCGAAGTTCGTGCTCAGGCGAATTATTGTTCCCGGATTTGAAGGGTTGTCGCTTTATCAGGTGCTTGGATTTATCTGGGTAGGTCTTCAGCGCGGGCGTATCTCAAACCGAGCAGCAGCCGTGGCCTTCCGCGTTCTGCTCGCCGCACCTCCCCTGCTTATCGTTTTGCTGTCGGTGATTCCCTTTGTTCCCATAGAGAACTTTCAGGAAAACCTTTTCTCTTACCTGGCGCGGGCGATGCCCGAAAATGCCTTTGAACTGTTTGAAAGTACGCTGAATGACCTGATCACCAAAAAGCAACAAACCCTGCTTAGCGTTTCTTTTATTTTGGCGCTGATTTTTGCATCAAACGCCATTCAGGCCATTCTCGATGGGTTTAGCTATTCCTATAATATCGACGAGCCACACAGCATTTTTATACAATACGCCCGTGCTTTCGGGCTAATGCTCGTGCTGAGTATTATGACCGTTCTCGGCGTCGGCCTTATTACCCTTACCGGTCCGGTACTGGACTGGCTGGAAACCAAAAACATTGTTTTCAACGACCTTATCTACGTCCTCATCAATATTTCGAAGTGGCTCCTGGTGGTCTTGTTTTTCGAGATAGGGATATCTGTGCTCTACCGCGCCGGACACTCGGGACGCTGGAGAGCACTCAATGCGGGCGCTTCGTTTGCGACCATCGGGCTTATCATCGTTTCGTCGTTGTTTGCCTACTACGTAAACAATTTTGGCAACTACAACAAGCTTTACGGATCGGTGGGAACGGTTCTGGTGGTAATGCTTTGGCTTTACCTAAACGCGATTGTGCTCCTTATTGGATTTGAGATCAATTCCGGAATTCAACGCGCCCGCGGTAAGAGGAAGCTTGAGGAACTGGAGCCGGAGCAGATTTTGGAGTAGGTCAATGCTGGTGTGGGTTTGCGGGCGTGTGGGGTTTATGCGTGAAAGTGTGTGGTGAGAGCTGGTTAGGGTCAAGCGGCAATAGGCAATGGTGGTGTGGGTTTGCGGGCGCTTGGAGTTTTGCGGTAGGTCTTGGGGTGATAGCTGGTGAGGGTTGATTGGCAATAGGCAATGCGTTTTGGGTGTTCGAGCGCTTAGGGTTTTGCAGGAGGTTTTGGGGTGATGGCTGACGTGGGTTGTGCGGCAATTGGCAACTCTGAGCGACGAAGGAGCGATCACGACCAGCCGGCGGATAGGCCTGCGGGAGCGGAGTAATACTGGTGTAGGTTCAGCCTGCGGCAGACAGGGTTCGGGCGCATGGAGTTTTGCGGG
>JAIVHP010000280.1 GCA_020201045.1 Flavobacteriales bacterium | reverse complement strand
AATCGACACCGTCGGCACCGTAAATCTTTCGTGCTACTTTGTCGAGTTTTTCTTCTACGGGCTCATTCCACTCGTAAACAGATTTGAAAGGATATGAATAGCGGTCGGACGCATCGGCCACCATTTCTGCGAGCTCCCGCGCGCCATCACCGCCTTTGGCCCAAACATCGGCCAGCGAAACAGGTACATTTAATTCGGCGCATCGTTTTTGCACCGCTTCAATTTCCAAATCTGTATCGCTAGCGTAGCGGTTTATCGCCACAATTACCGGAATGCCGTAAGACTGCATGTTTTCGATATGCTTTTCGAGATTTGGCAAGCCTTTGCGTACCGCATCGGCATCGTTGTCTTTAAGGTTTGCCAGGGGCTTTCCGCCGTGGTACTTCAGGGCTTTAATGGTGGCAACTACTACCACGGCATTGGGGTTAAGAGCGGCGCTTTTGCATTTGATATCGAGAAATTTCTCAGCGCCCAAATCGGCTCCAAAACCAGCTTCCGTCACCGTGTAATCAGAAAGCGACATTCCCATTTTGGTCGCTATAACCGTATTGGTTCCCTGGGCGATATTTGCAAATGGTCCGCCGTGGATAATCGCTGGAGTTCCCTCGAGCGTTTGAACCAAATTGGGCTTTATGGCATCTTTCAAAAGTGCTGTCATAGCGCCCTGAGCATTAAGGTCTCTTGCGTACACCGGGTTTTTATCGAATGTAAATCCCACAAAGATGTTTCCGATTCGCTCTTTCAGGTCCGACAAATCATTCGACAGGCAAAGAATAGCCATAATTTCGGATGCAGCGGTAATGTCAAATCCGGCTTCGCGTGGAATGCCCTGGCCCAGCCCACCAAGGCCAACAACGATTTTGCGCAGCGAGCGGTCGTTCATATCCATCACCCTTTTCCACGCAACGGTTCTAGGGTCAATACCCAATGACCGGGATTTACTTTGAATGTTATTGTCGATAAGCGCAGCGAGAAGGTTGTGCGCCTTTTCGATGGCCGAAAAATCGCCGGTAAAATGAAGGTTGATATCTTCCATGGGAATAACCTGACTGTAGCCGCCGCCGGCAGCGCCGCCTTTAATGCCGAAAACCGGTCCGAGCGATGGCTCGCGAAGCACTGCAGTTGCCTGCTTACCGATTTTATTTAGTCCCTGCACCAGACCGATAGACATGGTGGTTTTTCCCTCCCCGGCAGGGGTGGGAGAAATTGCGGTAACCAGTACAAGCTTGTTCGCTGCAATGCGCTTTTCATCGATTAAAGTAATGGGCAGCTTGGCTTTATATTTTCCGTACAGCTCAAGATCGGCTTCGTCTATTCCCAGTTTTTTTGCAATCTCCTCAATCGGCAAAAGTGTTGCCGATTGTGCAATTTCTATGTCAGTCATGTTCTTTTCTTAGATTTCAGTGGAAAAGCAAATATCCGAATATTAGAAGAATTATGGATTTCACGTTTTCAAGTTTGGAGCGAGCATAAAAAAAGGCTCCACAGGGGAGCCTTTTCTATAAAAAATGTGCTTCAATTTTATTTTGATGCAGTCTTTCCATCCTCTGCAACCAAGTCAAAAGACAATACAATATCATCTGATAAAATTTTGTCTTCAGCAGACATGCTGAACGCAACTTCGTACTTCTGACGATCTAAGGTCATGGTACCTTTAGCTTTCATTTTGCCACTTTCAGCATCAATTGTAAAATCCGTGATTGACTCGGGATTTGTAACACCGCGAATAGTCATATCTCCTTTTATAACATCATTGTCAGCTCCAGTAACCACAAAGGTGGCGGTAGGGTATTCTTCAACTGCGAAGAAATCGTCTGAAGATAGATGACCAATTAATTTATCTTTAGATTTACCTTCTTCGGGATCATAATTATCGTCAGTGGGGGCAATGGTAGTCATATCGACCACAATTGTGCCATCGGTAACTACTCCGTCGGTCATGTTTAACTGACCTTTTGCAATATTAAGCGTACCCTGGTGGCCGTAAAGCGATACACCGCCTATGGCGAGCATATTTCCTTCCCACATTATTCTGCTGTCGTCGGTAGAAACTTTAAACTGACCAGATGTGCCAGTATTGGTTGTTTCCTGTTCTTCCATTGACTTTTCTTCAGTAGAAGTTTCTTCTGTATTTTGGTTGCCCCCGCAGGAAGCAAGTGCTGCAGCAAAAATGGCAGCTGATGCGATTGTAAAAAAGCGTTTCATGATTTCTGGTGATTTAATTTTGGGCAAAATTAGTTAACATTTAGGTTTTTGGAGAAAAATAGCAGAGATTTACCCCACAACATTGTTTATAACCTTCTAATAGATCGAATGTTTCGACGGAGCAAAAAAAAATCCCGGTGGTTAACCGGGATTCAATGTTGGTAAGCATCTTATTTCAATCGCCAAGTGGCGATAAGCGGTGGTAAGACGGCAACAATTTTAAGGGTTGCTTTAAATTTTAAATTATCTGAAAGAAAATTCCAAAATCCAGCGCTATCCGTTGATAGCACAGTAAATTTGGCGGTACAAAAGAAACCATTGAAAATAAAAATGACAGTTAAGCACATCACTCAGTTTGCGATCGTAGGAATTTTTCTGCTGAATGGAGTAGTGCTCAGTCAGAAATCGCTCGATTTAAACGAAGTGGGTATCGGCGTATATAACGCCAAACCCGTCAAGAGTAAAATTTTTGTCGCTATTTACGATAGCGAAAGCTCTTTTTTAGAAGATGAGCTTATGCTTCGCGAAATTGATGTGAGTGAAAAGTCGAAAAAACACGAACTCTCCGTGTGGGTCAAACCCGGATTTTATGCCATTGCCATATTCCAGGATCTAAATAACAATGGGAAGCTGGATAAAAACATGGTTGGTATTCCCAACGAACCCTACGGCTTCACCAATTACGAAGGGCTTCAAATTACACCACCTACCTGGAACAAAACAGCTCTATATATAGATTCCAGCCGCGAAATTCTAATTGACCTGAAATGATTCTTCACCGGTATTTTTCTACTTTCGGCGTAGAATAAACTGTTTTATGATAAAATTCGTTGAAGCAGATTGGCTAAACCATTTGATATGGTCGTTGATTATTGTGGTAATTGCGTTTTTCTTTTACCGCATTCTTCGGTTTTTCTTAAGGCGCTTTCTTCTAAAGTCGTCTAAGAATCTCAAGGTTGACCCCACCAATTACACCTTTTTGAATAATGGCCTTGGCTTGTTGACCCTGATCATCACTGTTACCGTTGTACTGTATTCCATTCCACAGTTCAAGCAAGTTGGAGTCACCCTTTTTGCAGGTGCGGGAATTTTTGCGGCGATCGTTGGTTTTGCTTCGCAAGCGGCTTTCTCAAACATTATCAGCGGTATTTTCATCGTTATTTTTAAGCCGTTTCGCGTAGGCGATGTCATACAATCCGAAAAATATCTGGGAATTATCGAAGACATCACGCTCAGACACGTGGTCATCAAAGACTTTGAAAATAGAAGGTATATTGTTCCCAATTCGAATATTAGTGATGATGTAATTCACAACAGCAGCATCTACGAAGACAAGACAGGCACTTTTGTGATCATGAAGATTAGCTATGATGCTAATTTAACAAGAGCAATTGAAATAATTCGGGAAGAAGCAATGGCGCATCCGCTGCTAATCGACAACCGAACACCAGAAGAAAAAAGCCAAGGAGCAGATCAAGTTCCCATTCGCATCGTGAAAATCGACGATTCATCAGTCGATATTCGTGCTACCTGCTGGGCAAGTACCTACATCGAAGGCTTTGAGATAAAAACCGATCTTTATCGATCGATAAAACTTCGCTTTGATCAGGAGGGAATTGAAATCCCTTTCCCACACCGCACTATTGTAATGAAAAAAGATGGCAAAGTTTCTTAATACAGAAGCCAAAAAGGTTGGTACCGCTCCCGGAAGCCTAATCTTTGTCGGCGATCAGAAAATCGATAGCATATCAATCGATGTCATTCATTACGACGACAATCATTTTTCGCATAGCGCCGATGTGGGCGTGGACTATTTGGAGCGCCTTTCGTTTGAATCTGGTGTAACCTGGATCAATGTAATCGGCTTACACGACACGGATAGTATTGGCCAAATAGGCAGTTGGTTTGGCTTGCACCCGCTTCTGGTAGAAGATATTCTGAATACCGAACAAAGACCAAAGTTTGAAGAAATCGGCGACCATATCGCATTTTTTTCAAAAATGGTTCGGGTCAATGAAGCGAAAGATCAGCTCGAAACAGAGCAAGTGAGCATCGTTCTCGGAAAAGGTTTCCTGATGAGTTTTCAAGAAGTTAAAGGAGACGTGTTCACGCCGGTTCGGAATCGGCTGGAAAAGCCAACGACTAAAATCCGAGCCCGGAAAAGCGATTACCTGGCTTTTGCTTTACTCGATTTGCTGGTTGACAACTACACGCTGTCTATTGAATTTTTAGGCGATAAAGTGGAGTTGCTGATTTCTGAAATGATTGAGCGACAGCATAACGGCCAACTTCGCGAATTGAACAATTACAAACAGGAGATTATCGCGCTGAGGCGAGTTGTGAGACCCCTTCAGGAAATGTGCAAGCAGTTTGAGCGGTCGGATTCGGGAATTGTGAGCACAAATACCCTTCCGTTTATTAAAGACCTTGAAGGGCACAGCGTTCAATCGGCCGAAGCACTGGAACTTTACAAGGAACTGATCAACGATGAAATTTCCATCTACCACGCTAATGCCACGGCGCGATTGAACGAAATAATTCGCGTGCTTACCATCTTCTCCGTTATCTTTATTCCGCTCACTTTTCTCGCCGGGGTTTATGGGATGAATTTTGAGTACTTTCCCGAACTCGGTTTTAAGTATGCTTACCCGGTTTTTTGGGGCTTAATACTTTTCACAGCTGGATTTATGCTCCTATATTTCAAAAGAAAAAAGTGGCTTTAAATATCAACAGAAACAATACATCACACCATGCGCCTTACAATCACCTACATCCTTTTATTGATTACACCTGTGCTGAGCACCGCTCAACAAACCATGAGTCCGGAAATGCTCTGGAGTCTTGGAAGGGTCTCTGCCGTTGGTATTTCTGAAGACCAAACTGGTTTTGTGTACAAGGTTACAACGCCCGATATAGAAGAAAACAGCTTTACAACAGAGACGTTTCTCATCGATTTTAGGACGGGTTCTTCCAGTAAAATTGAATCTGCAGACGCCTATGTGGGCGACAAAAATGTGTCGGAAGACGGCAAGTGGAAGTTGATGACGAAGAAAGTGCACGTGATGGATTTTAAGTCGACAGACCGCTATCCCGACCTGGAAAAAAGCGACGCATATGTTTACGACGATCTTCATTACCGGCACTGGGACACCTGGCAAGACGGATCGTTTAACCATCTCTTTCTGCAAAGTACAGACAGAAGAAAAGAAATAGACCTAATGGAAGGCGAGCCCTATCACTGTCCCACACAACCTTTTGGCGGCTCCGAAGACTACACCTGGTCGCCAGATGGGAGAACGGTGGTTTACGTCGCTAAAAAAAGCTTCGGAAAGGAATACGTAAACAGCACAAACACTGATTTATACGCCTACAACTTAGATATGGACAATACCCGAAACCTAACCGAAGGTAACGCCGGGTACGACACCAGTCCCTTGTTTTCGGGTTCAGGACAACTCGCTTTTTTATCCATGAAGCGCGATGGCTATGAAAGCGATAAAAATGATATCAAATGCTTTATCGATGGAAAAATTGCCAATCTCACAGAAGGGTGGGATGGAACCGTAAACTCCTTTATCTGGAGCGAAGAAGGCGACAAAATCTACTTTACAGCCCCCACAATGGGAACCAATCAACTCTTTGAAATCGAAATTCCCGCAAAGCCGGAGAAAAAGACTGAAGTAAAACAAATTACCGATGGCCAATTCGATGTAAGCGGGCTGGTGGGATTTGCCGACGGTGATTTAATTGCGGGTAGAATGGATATGAACCGCGCAAAGGAGTACTACCGCATCAATTTTAGTGCCGGTGAAATGGATCAGCTCACGCGTGTAAACGATCTCACTTACAGCCAACTCAAAACAGGTAAGGTAGAGTCGAGAATGATCGAAACCACCGACGGCAAAGAGATGTTGACCTGGATTATTTACCCGCCAGATTTCGATCCCGATAAAAAATACCCCACCTTACTGTACACGCAGGGTGGGCCGCAATCGGCACTGAGTCAGTTCTATTCCTTTCGATGGAACTTCCAGATTATGGCGGCTCACGGCTATATTGTGGTGGCGCCAAACCGTCGTGGAATGCCGGGGTACGGGGTAGAGTGGAACGAGCAAATATCCGGCGACTGGGGCGGGAAAAATATGAGAGACTACATCTCGGCAGCCGACGCTCTGGCAAAGGAGCCCTTTGTAGATGAGTCGCGCATGGGCTGTGTTGGCGCCAGTTACGGCGGTTACTCCGCCTACTTTCTCGCGGGAAACCACGATGGAAGATTTAAAACGTTCATTGCTCACGATGGGGTTTTTAATTTGCAGAGCATGTACGGAACCACCGAAGAGTTGTTTTTTGTGAACTGGGATGTTGGCGGTCCATACTGGGATAAATCAAACGCAAAAGCGCAAAAATCCTATACCGAATTTAACCCGGCAAACTTTGTATCGAATTGGGACACCCCAATGCTTATCATTCAGGGCGGTAAAGATTATCGAGTACCTATTGGGCAGGGGCTTGAAGCATTTACGGCTGCTCAGCAGAAGGGGATTAAAAGCAGGTTATTGTACTTTCCCGATGAAAACCACTGGGTGCTAAAACCGCAAAACGGTTTGGTGTGGCAAAAAGAATTCTTTAAATGGTTATCGGAAACCCTTTGATAAACTATTCATGAGCGAACACGCGAAAAAAGTGGCGCTGGTAACAGGCGCAAACCGAGGTATAGGATTTGAAATTGCCAGGCAATTGGGATTTAAGGGATACGCCGTTTATGCTTGCGGTCGGAGTGAGAGCTCTTTAAATCAGGCTGTTGGCATGTTAACCGGCGAAGGCCACGATGTTTACCCCGTTGTTTCGGATGTCACCGATCCGGAGAGCATAGCGTCTATTGTAAAACGGCTGAGCGGTGAAGGAGTTAAAATTGATGCCCTGGTAAATAATGCAGCCGTGCTAGTAGATCGCAATAAGGGCATTTTAGATTTAACCCGCAGTGAAGTAATGGAGACCCTGGAGACCAATGCGGTGGCGCCGCTTATGGTTACTCAGGCGCTGAGCGACCTGCTCAATGATGGGGGCAGAGTGGTGATGGTATCGAGCACTTCGGGAAGTTTTTGCAATGGTATCGATCATTGGGCGCCCATTTACGCCACTTCAAAAACAACCTTAAATGCCATAACCCGACATCTGGCTCCCGAACTCTTCGAACGCAAAATTTTAGTCAATGCCGTTCACCCCGGATGGGTAAAAACAGATATGGGCGGAAACGGCGCTGAGCGAGATGTGGCCAAAGGAGCCGAAACTCCGGTATGGCTCGCCACTGAAGTTGAAGAAACCGGTAAGTTTTGGTGCGATAAAAGTGAAATACCATGGTAATATGACGCCAATATCAGCTGTGATCATCACTTTTAACGAAGAGCGAAACATTGGTCGTTGCATCGACTCGCTCACAGGAGTGGCCGATGAAATCGTGGTGCTCGACAGCAATTCTACCGATCGTACGCGCGAAATTTGCGAAGAAAAAGGTGCACGGGTCAAAACACATCCTTTTGCGGGTTATATCGAGCAAAAGAACCTCGCGCTGAAGGAATCTTCTTACCCACACGTGCTTTCTCTCGATGCCGACGAAGCGCTGGATGAAAACCTGAAAAAGTCTATTCTCCAGGTTAAAGAAAATTGGAATGCCGATGCCTACACCATGAATCGGCTCACAAACTTCTGCGGTAAGTGGATCAGGCATACGGGGTGGTATCCCGATCGAAAACTGCGGCTGTTTGATAAAAGACGTGGAAAATGGGCCGGGCGAAATCCACACGACAGATACGAAATAGAAGGGAAGCAAACTATTCAGCACCTCGATGGCGACATCCTGCACTATTCGTTTTACACGATAGATCAACACATCGATACGGTAAATAAGTTTTCTGCCATCAAGGCGCAAGTGATGCTGGAAAAAGGTAGAAAAGTACATTTCTGGAATTACTTTATAAATCCCGGATTTAAATTTTTTCGCGATTTCTTCCTGAAATTGGGGTTTCTCGATGGGTTTTTCGGGTATGTTATAGCGCGAAATTCCGCCCACGGTGTGTTTCTGAAGTACGCCAAGCTTCGCGATCTCCACAGGAAAAATGCTTCGGTAGAGACCGGAAACTCTAATCATGCAGGCCGGTGATGTCATTATATACAGACCTTCAGACAGCGATGCGCTAAAACGATCGCTCGCAAAATCGATGCGCTACGCACTGGTATCATTTCCCTTTACGGTAAACCGGATGAACCTGAAAAACCCCAGGTCGCGGATTGCGAATATTCTAAAGGGAAAACTCGCCGAAGCGCTACTCGAATTGTACGGCGTGGAAAATAATATCCCCATGGATTTCAGCGCCGGAGAGACACCTTTCTGGACGAGCGATAATTTTGATTTCAAACTGGGCAACACGGCCTTCGATCTCAAAAACAATTTTGTAAACACGGATGAAACAATGGCTTCCCATCGGTATCTCCACCTTCCCGCTCTGGTTCCAAATCGATTCGACGGCGATCAGTGGAGCAAGCGAAATAGCCATCCCGAAAATGCTTTGCGCCGCGCATTCGTCTTTAGTTTTATTTCTCAGGGACGGAGTTTTAAATCTCCGCTTTTTGATTTACACCTCGAGCCCGAGCAGGTAAATTTTTTGGTTCGCATAGCCGAGCGGTTTTCCCACGTTGAAATACAAACTGCGCCGTTTGCCGAAGAGTGGTTCCTGGATGAGTTAAGCCGTCGTGGGCCAGAGCCGCGTATGGAGCTAAGGCGGAGTCTTGAACTGGTGGTTTGCGGAATGGCTACCGGTGTTGATTTCGATAAGTTTCTCGATACCGATGGAGTAGATGCCTTTGGATACGCCATGTATCAAAAGCGCTGGTACACCCTAAGGCAAAGGTTGGGGCTGAGCTTTATGGATGGCCTTGTTACTACGAAGATCAAAAACGCCACCTGCCCCATGGAAGCGCTCCCTTCGTTTAGCTCTTTTCTTCGGGCTTTTGAAAAATAAGGCAGTATTGGTGAAAGGTATTGCTCACAAACGTATTTCCATACCCGTAAGGAGCAATCGAAATATCGTCCTGACACCAGAACACTTCGGGAAGTAGCGTGAGCTCTTTTTGTAAGATGGCAGCCAGGTCCCATGCAAATGGATAGTTTCTTCCCTTTTTCTTGATGTTTTTCACAACAATTACAAAAACTCCACCTGGTTTAAGTAATGCAGCCACTTTAAAGTACACTTCGCATAATTGCCGAACGAAAGCTTCGTAATCGCCGATGTTTCCCAAATCTTCGTCGTCTTCAGAGTAGTTGGTTCGCAGCCCTTTTTTTATTCTCCTGGCTTGATTTTCGGCTCCCTTCATGTTGAGCATATCCCAATAGGGTGGGGAAGTAACTATCAAATCCTGAGTGGGGAATCCGTACTCCACAGCTTTTCGGGCGTCGCCTTCAATAATATCGGTTAGTGGCAGCTTCGCGCCCGGAAGGTCTTTTGCCCGCTCGAACAAATACGCCAGAGATCGCTCCCTGGCAATATCGGCAAAAAAGGAACTCAACTCAATGCCGTAGCCATTTCGGTTGTTGGTGAGTGCCGATAACTGTGTGCTCCCGGTTCCACTCATGGGATCAAAAACATTCTCGCCGGGTTTCGAAAATTTGCCGATAAATAGATCGGCCAGGTCTTCCGGGAATTTAGCGGGGTGAAGTACTTCCTTCTTATTTCGGCGCTGAGGCTTCAAAATAAACCAGGAAGGCAACGGTTCGTCGGCCCAGCGCTGATTTACTTCGTATTTATTTCTGGCAAACAGGTTTTTGGGCTGCGTTTTGTACACCCCGGAGTTTTCGTCCTTTCTGAAGTGAAGACAGTAAAAATGTTTCCCAGACGTAGTAATCAAGGGGTTTGATTCAACAGTTGAATCTTCGGGTTCTAAACAGGCTATTTTTTCGTCTTTTAGCGTAATAAATTTTCCCGCTTCCATAGCCAAATCCCAGGCTATGGGGTAAAAGTGACCCGAAGCCGTTATAATATTTGGCAGAGCAACCACGATAAACCGGCGGTGGACGAGTGCTGAAGTGATCTTCTCCAGCTTTTTGATCAGTTCGCTCTTTCGTTTTCCCCAATCTTTGAAAGGCATATTCTCCACAACAGGCCGCAAATCGATAAAGGCAAATTGAATGGGGGCGCCATTCTCCAATTCAGTAATAAGCGGAAAACCCAGTTCGCGGGCTTCTCTCTGCGCAATTTCTTCGGATGGGCCGATGTATAATATGGGGTAACCCGAATCTTCAAG